>CALUIG010000064.1 GCA_944320625.1 uncultured Alistipes sp. | reverse complement strand
GCGGAACAGAGGGAACGGGACAGAGGGCGCAAAAGGGAAGAAAGGCTGCAAAGGAAGGGGTCACAGCCGCTGGATCCGGGAGTGTGGCGTAAGGCGCATCCGGGCGTAGTCCAGTCCCGAGATCACCACCCAGACACCCCCCGGCATGACCGTATGCGGAAGCAGCTCCGACAGATCCTCCGGCGACTCCCGAAGGCGTTCGAATGCCGACAGGTAATCCTGCGGGAAATCAGCCACCAGCATCCCCGCATAGAACTCCGTCTGCGGAAGACGGTCCGGAGCGGAGCACCGCTCCACCAGAAAGCCGCCGCCATCCCCGTAGAAGGTCACCAGCGGGTTCCGGACAACACCCTGCGGCGTCCAAAGCAGGTTAGAGGCTATCCTGCGGTGAAAGGGCTGCACGGAAGAAATCATCGGCAAAAATCCGAATGTCGAGTTGTTTTTCGTAAAGCTGCTCCACGGCCCGCCGGGTCGGAGGCGTGAACTCCACCTTCAGATCCCGGACCGTGATCGACGGACGTTTCGGCTTCTCCCCGAAAGTCAGGAAGTGGATGTGCAGCCGTCGATGGATGGTATCGGTCGTAAAACGACGCGAAAACGTCTCCTCGCCACTCCGACGAAGGGTCGTGGTATAGGAGTTCGTCCGGGTGCCGTTCGTCCGCTCCAGCCACATCGCAGCCTTCAGCCCCCGGGTATTCCGGTCCAATGAATCGATGCGGTATTTCAACGAAAATTCATACTCCCCGGGCTCCACGTCGATCGTAAACTGCAACCGGGAGGTGTCACGAAGCGCCGAAACCCGGATCAGCGTGTCCGAAACAACCGTCCGCGTGAAGGTCCGCTGCGCCACATGGTCGATCGTGTCCAGAATCGCTACGGCCCGATTGTAGATCTTGCCCTCCGCCTCCAGAAGATCGATCGCATCCTCGACAACATCCCCCAGACGCGCACTCTTGCGTTTCGAAAAGTTCCCGATCGTATAGTGCACATCCTCGGTCGTATAACCGTAACGCGCAAAAATCGGCTCGTAGAGACGCAGTGAATCCGCCGACACGCTCTCCGTATTGAGGTAGGCGTTCGTGAGAAACGCATCGTGGAAGATCAGGGCCAGTTCGTCGTCCGGAATGATCTTGTGCCGGGCACAACCCCCCAGCAGCAGGCCGCATAGCGAATAGAGGATGAATCGTTTCATGAACGGGTGGTGTTTTTAATCATGCTGCGGACCGTGACATCCGCAAGAAGAACCGCAACAAGCGAAAAGGAGATCGCCACGGCAAAAAGATCCGAAAAACGGAACTCCACGGGATAACTCTTCGTCAGAAAACTCTCCGCAGGAATCTCGATCAGTCCGAAATGCTGCTGCAACAGACTCAGCGAGACACCCAGCAACAGACCGATCCCCGCTCCCAGGCCGCAGATCAGCAGACCTTCAGCACGGAAGATGCGGCGGAGCAGCGTGGTATCGGCGCCCAGTGCCCGGAGCGTCGAAATATCCCGCCGCTTCTCCACGATGAGCATCGACAAGGCCCCTACCACCGAAAACGAGGCAATCACCAGCACCAGCAGCCCGATGAAGAAGATCCCCCACTTCTCGTAGGTCATGATCCGGTAGAACGAAGCCCGCAGTTCGTCGCGCGTACGGACCCGGAACGAATCCCCGGCCTCCGCGGCCACAGCCTGACGGGTCCGCTCCATATCCGCATCCGGAGCCAGCCGCAAAACCACGGCCGAAGCCCGACCCGGCGTCTCAAAAAGCGATTGCGCCAGACGCAGCGACGTCAGAACGTAGGTCCGTTCCGTCTCGAGATCCAGGACATAGATCCCGCCGACGGGCTCCGTACGCCGCGTATAGTTGTCCATCGGCAGCAGCGTCGAAAAACTCCCGCGCCGCACGGCATAGAGTGACACGTCGGCATCCGCCAGCGTCCGGATTCCCAGCATCCATGCCATCGACTGTCCGATAACCAGCCGCTCCAGATCACCCAGCCGGACCCGCCATTCGCCCGTCACAACGGCATCCTCCAGGTCAAAGACCGAACCGTAGGAGTCGTCCACTCCCCGCACCGTCGCCGTAGCCTGACGTCCCCCGTGTTCCAGCAGTACGCTCTGTTCCAAGGTAAAGGAGAGCGCGGATACCCCCGGAATACGCCGTAACCCGGCCGTATCGACCTCCGACTGTGCAAAGGTCTGACCCCGGCGCGGCGTGAGTGTCAGGTCCGCATCGAAGGCCGAATACATCGACCGAACCAGCGTCTCGAACCCGTTGAAAACCGACAACAGGATCACCATCGCCGCAACGGGAATCGCGACGGCCGCAACACTCAAACCCGAAATCAGGTTCACAACCGACCGGGAGTGCGACGAAAAAAGATAGCGACGGGCGAAAAAGTCAGGCAGCATGGCTCAACCCGAATCACTCCTCCTTGAGCGCCTTCTCGATGTGGTCGATGTACTCGAGCGAATCGTCCAGGAAGAACTGGATCTCCGGAACGTTCTTCAACTGATTCCGGATCCGCTGCCCCAGGGCCCGGCGGATGAACCAGTTCTGATGCTCGAAACGATCCATCAGCTCCTTGCTCTGCTCAAACGGAAAGATGCTCACATAGATCTTCGCATAACTGAAATCCGGAGAAACCCGGACTCCCGTTACCGTCACCAGGGCGCCCCGCACCAGAGAAGCCCCCTCCTTCTGGAATATATCCGCCACGTCCTTCTGGATCTGTCTGGCGATTTTCTGTTGTCGCGTTGTTTCCATCTTTTTCCTCCTTTTAGAGTCCGAACTTGAATTCCTCCCGGTTCTTCTCCCGCTTCGGACGAGGCTTCCAGGTCTCGAAGCCATCCTTGTTGAAGCGGTAGTTCAAGCCCACCGAGATCGTCAGATTGTCGAGCGGCGAACGCATCGGTGTCGTATAGAACGGATTCTCCGGACCGTCGTCGCTGTTGTCGTAGTAGCGGTTCCGGTTCCGAACGATGTCCGAGTAGCCGAAGTAGTAGCGAACCCGGAAGTTCAACTCGAAGCGGCGGATCAGAAACGCAACGCCTCCGCCTCCCGCCAGACCGTAACCCCAGCGGTTGTCACGCGGAACCTTGAACGAATAGTCTCCCCCCTGGGTCCCCTTCTTCCGGGTCTCCGTATCGACGAAATACTCCTGCTCCCAGGTCGACGAAAAGTTGTAGGAAAACGTCGCCGCAGCCTCGAAATAGACCCGGACGTGGTTCTTCAACAGATAAAAGTGTGGCTGCCAGACCACCGGAAGGACCACCGAATTGATCCGGCGCGTATAGTAAAGGTAGTTTGCCGTCTCCTTCTCGTCCACCTGCGAGGCGTTCGTCGCAAATGAAAAGGCCTGCTGCTGGAACTCCAGATCCACACCGAAACCGCCCACAAAACGCTGCGTGCCGTAATAACGCCACGTCAGACCCCCGCTGTAAAGTCCCCAGATCGCCCGCGTCTCCTGCTTCGGTTCGAAACGGCCGCTGCCCATGCCATAGCCCCCGATCACGCCCAGCGTATGCTGACCCAGGGCCCCCTGCACGGCGAACAGAGCCCACAGGGTGAAAATCAGAATCCCGATATGTCTCCTCTCCGTCATGCTATCTGAAATTGCTGAACATGCTCCCCGCCGATCCGAAGCTGCTGTTCATATTCTGCTGATTGTCCTGCCGCTGTTTCGGGCCCTCCTTCGTACGCTTCTCCGCCTCGCGGCGCAACCGCTGCGTCTCCCGCTCGTCGAGCAGACGCGACAGACTCTGCATCGTAACCGGAGCAAAGAGCCGGTCCATGTCCATCGTGAATTCGATCTCCCAGTTGGTCTTCGTTGCAAAGGTGCTCTCCCCCTCCGCATTCGCATACATCTCGGCACGCTCCGGCTGAAGCCGGGCCACCAGATTCCCGGAATCCCACTTCCCGTTGCCGTTCCGGTCCTCGATCACCCGGAACTGGATCTCTCCGGCCGGCACGTAGTTGAACTGGACATCGCCCGCCATGACATCCCGACGCTCCTGTTTCAGCGAACCGTTGCCGTCGAGCAGCTGAATGATGTATTTCGACTCCGGATTCCGGCTCGAAACATGCACCTTGACCGTCGCAAACTTCTCCGGATCGTAAACCGTGTATTTCCCCACGATCGAGTCGTTGGCATAGCCCGCCACATCCCGGAAAACACTGTCCGGAATCGTCAGCGTGTACTGTCCGCCCGGGACCCACGACGCCCGGATGTACCACCGGCGCAGCATCGCCGTATCATGGACCAGCTCCACCGGAACATCCTCGATCGAATTGTCCTCCAGTTGCCGGGTCAGCAGGATCCGGGCCGAATCGATCGCCACCAAAGGATAGTCAAAATCGACCGTCAGGTGGTTCTCCGGATTCAGATCCCCCGATGTCGGCATGTTGAAGACGAAGGGATTCTCCACCTCCGGCTCCTCGAACTCCTCTCCCGCGGCCTCCGCCTTCTTCCGCTCCCGTTCAAGTTTCTCGCGCTCGCGCTCCTGCTCCTTCGTCTCGATCAGCCGCCAGAAGAGTTTCAACTTCGCCGTATCGGGTTGCAGCCGGTTCAACGTATCGTGCTTGAGATAGACGATTTCACCCTTGATCGTATCGGGCAGCGACGACGACGGAACGTTGAACCACAGGGCGATCGTATCCTTACCCACGGTCTGCGGATCCACGATCACCCGATTCGCCGGAATGCTGTCGAAACGAAGCGACCGGATCTCGGGATGGGCCGCCGAAAAGTAGAGCAGCGCCTGGTGCTGCTTCGGACGCTGGCTCTCCGAAAGAACCTGACGCTTGAAGGCCTTGTCCATGAACATCCGGAAGTAGAGCTGCGGCTCGGCAGAAACATACTGACGGATCGAATCGTACCACATCGCAAAATCGGGCATCTCCGCAGGATTCCACACTCCGTCGATGAAACCGACCTGGTCGGTCCCCGGATCATACATCTGGTTGTCGTTCTTATCCTCCACGGCGTAGATCCGGTAGGGTATCGGCTTGAGGTTCTGTGCAATGAAGATCCCGTTGTTCTCCGCACGCGCAATCACCGCAGGCTGGTAGTTGAAGACCGTCGAGTCATACTCCGCCACATCCTTCACCGAATCCGCCGGATAGAACCAGATAAACGACTTCGAAACCGAATCCGCCTTGTAACTGTCCGCCGTATAGCCCGACATGACCATCGAGTCGATCTCCGGACCCGTCGAGAAGACATAACGCATCGAATAGAGCGGGTTACCCTCGTTGTTGTCGCGGATCGCACTCCCGAAGTTCAACGCATAGGTCGTATTCGGCCGCAGCGTGTCCCGCAGCTGGATCACAATCCCCCGGCCTCGCATCGTGATCGTCGGTTTCTTCTTCATCTGAGGAGAGGTGAAGAACTCCTTCTGCTGGTCCTTGATCTGCACGAACTCGTCGAATTCGATATAGATCTTCCCGTGATTCGTCGTCGGACGGTTCGTCGTGAAGTTGTCAGGCACCATCGTCACGATCACCGGGGGCAGCGAGTCCCGGGGACCGCCCGTCGGCGTCATCATGCTCGCACAGCGGCTCAGAAACGCCGAAACGAACAGCAGACACACCGCCAGCCGCAGAAAAGTCATCTTATGTCCGGTCATCGTCCGATTCATCGTTGTTGTTTTTGCGTATCAACGTCCGCCGGAGCGTAGGTCGGATTCACCACCGTCCAGCCATTCGTATCCGTCGTGTCGATCCAGAGACCCCGCCACGGCCGGAAAACCAGCGACGGGAAGGTCAGCGGATCCGAAACCTCCAAATCGACGGTCTGCTGCGTATAGGCATACATCCGGTCACTCCGGTCCGCAACCACCACCATCAGATTCCCGGAGCTGACCGACATCTTGTAGAGGCCCGTATCGCCGTCGGCATAGGCCTGGAAACTCGGAATCGTCCGCGTATCGGTCGTATCGGCCTTCGAGGTAATCTTCCCGCTCACCGCATCGTCGTACGACGCAAGGTACCACGACGTCGTATCGGCCGCATAGGCATAGACCTCCATCTTCGAGATCGTGGTCGTCTCTCCGCCTTCGGACAACTGCGCCTTCGCATCCACATAGCAGTCCCGGTAGACCGGCGGCGCATAGTTGTCGTTGTAGAAACTCCAGTTTCCATCCTTGTACGACGTACCCTCCTTCCAGACCTTGAACGGAAGGACCACGTAGATATTCGGAAGATTCACCTCCAGTTCCTGCTGCGTATAGGCATACAGCCGATGCTCCGTGTCCACCGCCACGATCATCTGCGTCGGGGCCGACAAAGACATGTGCACCCAACCCGTCGCGCCCTCCCGTTCGTAGGGCTCCGAGGTCGAAACCGGGGTCGTAATCTGCTCCGAGGGAGCCTCCTTCAGCGTGATCACGCCGTTCAGCGCATCCTCGTAGCTCGCCACCGTATAGAGAAGCGTATCCGCGGAGAAGGCGTAGGCCTTCACCCCTTCGAGCGGCTCGTAGGGATCCGTCGAAAGCGTCTGAACCAGCGGCTTGAGGACATAGTTCGTCTTCACGGAGGTGTCCTTGAAACACCCCGCAACCAGGAGAACGACTCCCCACAGCAATATGTTCCGTATTCCCTTCATCGTCCCGTCTGTTCCCCGCGCAGCGCCTCCAGCATCTCCCCGACCGTCCGGCCCGTCACCGGATGCCGCCGCTGGCGCATGATCTCGTTCAACGGAATCAAGGCGAATTCTCGCTCGGCCAGGTGCGGATGCGGAAGTGTCAGCCGTTCGTCCGAAAAAACCTCGTCGTCGTAGAAAATCACGTCGATGTCGATCGGGCGCGAACAATAGGGGGCTCCCGACGACGCCTTCTCAATGGCCTCCGCAGCCCGGTTCCGACCCAACTCCCGCTCGATACCCTGGCAAACGTCCAGCACCTCATGGGGCGTCAGATCCGTCGAGACCTCAAGCGCCTGGTTCGAAAACCGATCCGCGCTCCGGAATCCCCACGCCTCACTCTCGTAACGGTGCGAACACCGCAGGACCGCTCCCACACGCGAGTTGATCAACTGTTGTGCCGTTTGGAGCGTCCGTTTCACATCCCCCTGATTTCCTCCTAATAACAATGCCACTCGTGCCATACCGTTACAAAACTACAAATGTTTTATCATCTTGCTCACCGTGAGCGCAAAATGGGTGAAAACAATCGTCGGGTTGCCGTTCTGAGCAATCTGAGCCCCGGCCCGCTCGATCTCCGCAATCAGCGGCTCGATGTTCTGCGTCCCGACGAACGGCGCGAACTTCGTACAGAAGGCCAGCTCCTCGCCCCACAGATAACCGATCTCCCGGAGCCCCGCATGGAGCATGAAACTCTCCCGAAGCAACCGAGCCGCATTGCGCAGAAAGGCCCGCTGCTGTTCGCGCGACAACTGGGCCACCTCCTCGGCCCAACCGATCAGTTCGAGGTGCTTGTCGTTGTAGCTCAGGCGCATCAGACTGCAGAACAGATCGAAGTGCTCCTTCCGCAACGCATCGCTCTCTCCGGCCGCCAGGTGACCCAGTTCCAGCAGGTCGCCGCCGGCCAGACGCGCCATGTTCCGGGCCTGCACCGGATCGCTCACCCCGTGGCGAAGAGCCTCCTGCTCCAGCACCTCCGGAGCGATTCGCGGCACCGCAACCTCCTGCGTCCGTGACAGGATCGTCGGCAGCAACCGGTCCGGCTGTTCACTCACCAGCACGAAGAGCGTCCGATCCCAGGGCTCCTCCAAAATCTTCAGGATCTTGTTCGAGGCATCCTCGTTCATCGTCTCCGGAAGCCAGATGAGCATCGCCTTGTAGTCCGCCTCGAAGCTCTTGAACGAGAGTTTGCGGATGATTTCATCCGCCTCCCGCGCCGAGATCATCCCCTTGAGCGTCTTCCCCAGGTCCAGCCGGTCGTACCACTCCTGCGGTGAAAAGTATCCCCCCCGCTCGGCGAACAGCGTCCGGAACTGCGGCAGGAATTCGTCGCTCAGCATCGCCTCGCCCGACTTCTTTCCCTGTTTGTTGACCGGAAAGACCAGATGAAGGTCCGGATGCGCCAAGGCCTCGATCTGCTTGCAGTCGGGGCATTCGCCGCACGAATCCCCGTCGTGGCGGTGCCGGCAGCAGAGATACTGCACATAGGCCACGGCCAGGGCCAGCGATCCGTAACCCGCCGAGCCCGTGAAGAGCTGCGCATGGCTCACCCGGCCCGCATCCACCGACCGGGTCAGATGCCGTTTCAACTCCTCCTGTCCGATGATCTCCGCAAAACGCATCCCGTTCAACCCCTTTTCAGTACCGAGCGGAGCATCGCCACCACGTCGATCCGTTCCCGCCGGATCAGGTAGAGCGCATATCCGCCAAACATCACTATATTAAACGCATAGCTTACGAACATATTGTCCGCAAGACGCGTCACGGCCTCACAAAGCGCAAAGACGCACAACGCAACCGCAACGTATTCCCAGATCCGCAGCCACGGATAGGGGGTGGGGTAGTAACGCCGGTTGAGCCACCAGCTCACCGCAACCATCGCCGATTCGCTCGCCAACCGCGCCCAGGCCGCACCGTAGTAGCCCCACAGCGGAATCAGCCAGAACCCGAAAGCCGTCATGGCCACCAGTCCCGATCCCGTCACCACGATGGCCAGCGACGTCCGCTCCTCCCGCTTGTACCAGAACGAAAGGTTCAGCCACACGCCCGTCAGGACATTCGCCCCCAGCACTACCGGCAGGATGAAGATCCCCTCGCGGAAGTCCCGGCCCACGATCAATGCAAAGAGGTCGCGGAACAGCGCGATCCCCAGAAAGATCACCATCGAGGCCATCATGTAGTATTTCAGCGCCGCGGCGTTCATCGCCACGAAGTCCGACTTCTTGAAGTTCGACAGGAAAAACGGCTCGGCAGCCAGCCGGTACATCTGGTAGAAAAGCATCATCACCACGGCGATCTTCGTGATCGCACCGTAGACGCCCAGCTGCGCCATCGACCCCTCCGGAACAAGGTACTTGATCAGCTGCCGGTCGATGAACTCGTTGGCCGTACCCGCCAGTCCCCCCACCAAGAGCGGCAGCGAATAGGCGAAAACCGCAGCCAGCAGTGCCCAGTTGATCCGCGGAACGGTGCGGTTGGTCGTCGTCAGGATCACCAGCCACGTCACCACACTCGCCGCAAGGTTCGCCACGAAGACCCACCCCACGCCGAACTCCGTCCGGAAGAGACCCGCAGCTCCGAAAGCAAAGGCCAGCACCACGTTCAGCACCACGTTCATCGCTTTCAGCCCCACGAAGGTCATCGCTCGGCCCTGTTCCCGCAACCGCGAGAAGGGAATGCAGCCCCACACGTCGAAGAGGATGATCAGCGCCACCCACACCACATACTCCGGATGCGCAACATAGGCTTCGCCCATCAATCCGGCAATCCCGTCGCGGAAAAGAGCCATCACGACGAAGAAAACCGCGGCTGCCAGCGACGTAATGCCCCACGTCGTTGCAAACAGACGTCGTTTGGCTCCCGCGACATCGCCACCCGCCTCCTCGGCCTTGGCCGAAAAGCGGAAATAGCTCGACTCCATGCCCATGGTCAGAAGCGTGAGCGCCAGCGGAATCAGCGCATAGACGTCCGTGACGATTCCGTAGGTCTCCTGCCCGAACACCCGCGTATAGTAGGGCGTGAGCAGGTAGCTCAGGAAGCGAACCACGATGGTGCTGATGCCGTAGACGGCAGTCTGTTTGGCCAGTTTTTCGAGCATGATGAGCCTATACAGGCAGCAAAGATACAAATTTTAACCGGATTGCCCGCATCATTCCAACCTCTTTCAAAGAAAGAATAGCACAAAACCGACCCCGCATCCTCGGGATGCAGGGTCCGGATAACCGCGGAATACGGCCCCGCGGCTCAAAGCCACTTCTTGTAACGGAAAAACCAGATCGTGAGGATCGAACAGATGATCATCAGCGCAATGGCAAAGAGATAACCCAGCGGAATGACCCATCCGTTCGAAAGCGTCCAGGTCCACTCCAGTTCGGGCATCGTCTTGAAGTTCATGCCGTAGATCGACGCAATGAGCGTCGCGGGCATGAAGATCACGGCCGCCACCGAGAAGATCTTCACGATGCCGTTCTGCTCGATGTTGATCAGACCCAGCGCTGCATCCTGGATATAGTCCAAACGCTGAAAACTGAAATCCGCATGGTTGATCAGCGAGTTCACGTCCTTGATCATCAGCTGCAGACGCGGGTAAATATCGTTCGGAAAACGCTCCGAACGCAGAATCCCCGACAACACCCGCTGCCGGTCGAAGATGTTCTCGCGCAACGACATCGTACTCTCCTGCAGGGCGCTGATGCGGTGCAGAACCTCCCGGTCGATCGAATCCTCCGAGTTGATGTCCTTCGAAAGCGCAGCGACCTGCTTGGCGATCAGCTCCACAAGGTCGGCATCGAAGTCGATGCGCACCTCCAGCAGCGAAATGAACAGGTGATAGCCCGTCGAGTAGCTCCGGTAGTTCATCTGAAGCCGCTTCTCCGTCTCGCGGAAGGTCCGGAATTCGGCATTCCGCACCGAAACCAGCACGCCCTCGTTCGAGATGATGAACGAAACCGGCTCCACGATGAACGAATCGCCCGTCGGAATGAAGAAATTCGCATTCGAGACGATCGAATTCTCGTTCTCCGAATACTTCGACGTCGACTCGATCTCCTCGACCTGCTGCCGCGTCTGAAGGCTGATCTCCATGAAGTTCTCGACGGCCTTCTGCTCCTTGATCGTGGGTGACAACATGTCGATCCACAGAATGTCGTCGTAACCCAGCTCGTCGAAGAGCTTCGTATCCGCATTCCGGATGATCTTGTTGTATTGTTTGAGGTAGATGGTAATCATGAAAGGCTCTCTGTAAAGGTTCGTGAATCCGTAATCAAGAGAGGCGGACCCTGCGGTCCGCTATGCCCTTCAGCCCGGATTGGTCCTCGGGGCCACCTTCAGACCCGAGTTCCAGAACTTTTTGAGTGCCTTGTCTTTCTGATTGTCGAAAATGTAGTCGAAATGGGCCAGACCCTCATAGGCGCGGCCCGGATCGTCGGCGAACGGAGACTCCAGAATCGCCTCGTAACCCCGTTCCAGACCGTAGGTCAGGGCATGCTGCAACGCCTCGACGCACTCCGCATCCACCTCGGAGTGCGCAACCCACAGCCCGAAGGCGCAGGGCAGTTTGCCGTAGGGTTTCCACCCCTCGACCAGCGGATCGTCACTCTCCAGCAACGCCTGGAGCGACGCCGGGACTCCCCCCACACAATACTCCGTCACCAGGCGGGCGTCTTTCAACATCGGGAAGGACACGGCAGGAACCAGGGCCAGGTCGGCAAGGCCCTCGGCAAAGAAACGGATGACTTCGGAAGGGGTAGACAACGACAGTTCGGCACGCAGATTACCTTCGTGCCGGATACCATAGATGAAGGGCGTCGTGCTGAGGCACGACACGACGGCTATACGGGGAACTGTGACCATCATCCATACGGTATAAAACGTTGGTTCGAGAAACAAAGGTAAGATTTTTTTACGAAAAATTTTCCATAATTTTTGGAAAAAGTGCATCCGCCTCTTGACAAGGGGGTATTTGACGTCGTATATTTGTCCTGCAATCCACAGGCAACCGCCGCGGAACGGCAAGTTATCAACACCCGGAATTCTTTATCCAATAGGTGCTTGCCGAAAAATATCACAAGTTATAAACAGAATTTGAACAGGTTGTCGACAGTTTTGTCGACAGTGTTCCGCGCCCCGGATTCCGGGCCCGACAGGGACTCCGCA
>CALUIG010000063.1 GCA_944320625.1 uncultured Alistipes sp. | reverse complement strand
GCTGATCGTGACGCACGACTACGAGAAGATGGCGGATGCCATTGCGCAGAACATCCACCGGGGCGTGACGCTCATCGACTCGCAGGGATGGTATTCGAAGGAACAGACGAAGATGGTGATGGTGGTGTGCCGGAAGCGTGAAACGGCGATGATTCTGAAATTCGTCAAGACGATCGATCCGAACGCCTTCATGACGGTGGGTTCGGTGATGGGTGTCTACGGCAAGGGCTTCCAGGCGATCAACAAGGTCTGATGCCGCACTATGCCGACATAGTCCTTCCGCTGGCGCAGCCGGCCTATACGTTTGCGGTTCCCGAGGGGATGGAGGTCCGGGAGGGGCAGGCGGTGGCGGTTCAGTTCGGACCGCGCAAATTCTATACGGGAATCGTGTGGCGGCTGCATGACCGGCGCCCCGATTTCCCGCGTATCAAATCCATACAACGTATTCTCTACGACACTCCGCTTCTGTCGGATGTGCAACGCGCCCTGTGGGAGTGGATTGCGTCGTATTACCTGTGCAGTCCGGGAGAGGTGATGCGGGTTGCGCTTCCCTCGCTGATGAAGCCCTCGGGCGATACGGAGGAGGCCTTCTCCGGGGAGGAGTTCCGACCCCGGACGGAGTGTTACGTATCGTTGGCCCGGGAACTTCATGATGAGGAGACCTTCCACACGACGTGCGAGCGACTGGAACGGCGGGCGCCGAAACAGTATGAGGCGCTGCTGGAGATCGCCTCGGCGGGCGACGGGACACGCATTGCGACGGGCGAGATAGCCCGCCGTCTGTTGCGGGCCGACTACGGAGTGCTGCGGACGCTGGAGCGCAAGGGGCTGATCGTGACGACGGAGCACGAGCGCACGGTCGAATACGGCGGGCCGATCTTCCGCCTGCCGGATCTGACGCCGCACCAACGGCAGGCGCTCGATGCGCTGCACGAATCGTTTGCGTCGGGGAAGAGTACGGCGCTGCTGCAAGGCATTACGGGCTCGGGGAAGACCGAGCTTTACATCCATCTGATCGCCGAGACCTTGTCGCGGGGTGGCGACGTGCTGCTGCTGGTCCCGGAGATAGCGCTGACGGCCCAGTTGATCGAGCGCATGGAGCGGATCTTCGGAAGCCGTGTCACGGCCTACCACTCGAAGCTCACGAACCGCCGCCGTACGGAGACCTATCTGCGTCTGAGCCGCTCTTCGGGGGGTGAGTTCGTCGTGGGGGTCCGTTCGTCGATCTTCCTGCCGCTGAAGCACCTGCAACTGGTGGTGGTCGACGAGGAGCACGATGCGAGCTACAAGCAGGCGGACCCGGCACCGCGCTACAACGCCCGGGACTGTGCCGTGGTGCTGGCCCGTCTGACCGGGGGCCGGACGCTGCTGGGGAGCGCCACGCCGTCGCTGGAGACGTGGTCGAACGCAGCGTCGGGGAAGTACGGGCGTGCGGAGTTGAACGAACGTTACGGCGCGGCGCGTCCGCCGCAGGTCTACATTTCGGATACGCTGCGTGCGGCCCGCCGGGGCGAACGGTACGCGCACTTCAACAAACTGCTGCTGGACAAGATCGGGGAGACGCTCCGCCGGGGCGAGCAGGTGATGCTGTTCCAGAACCGCCGGGGTTTTTCGCCCTACGTGGAGTGTACCGAATGCGGATGGACGGCCCGGTGCCCGAACTGCAACGTAACGCTGACCTACCACAAGAGCGGTCAGAAACTGGTCTGCCACTACTGCGGCCATACGGAGGATGTGCCGGCGAAGTGCCCTTCGTGCCGTGTGACGGACGTGGTGCCGATGGGTTTCGGCACGGAGAAGATCGAGGAGGAGATTGCCCGGATCTTCCCCGAGGCGCGGGTTGCGCGGCTGGACCGCGACAGCGTGACCTCGGAGACGGCCTTCCAGGCCATCATCGCGGAGTTCGAGGCGCGGAAAACCGACATCCTGGTGGGTACGCAGATGATCACCAAGGGGTTCGACTTTGCGGGGGTCTCGCTGGTGGGGATCCTCAATGCGGACAATCTGCTCAACAGTCCCGATTTCCGGGCTGCGGAGCGCGCATTCCAGTTGATGATGCAGGTCTCGGGGCGTGCCGGGCGGCGCGACGACGGCGGCGAGGTGGTGATCCAGACCGGCGAACCGGGCCATCCGGTGATCCGTCAGGTTGCCACGGGCGATTACGAGGGGATGGTGCGGATGCAGCTGGCCGAGCGGCAGATGTTTTTCTATCCGCCCTATGCGCGTCTGACCTCGCTGACCCTGCGCCACCGCGATCCTGCGACGCTGCGCAACGGCATTCTGGAGCTTGCCTCTCGGCTGCGGGCCCGTTTCGGACGGCGCGTACTGGGGCCTATGACGCCCCCCGTCGACCGTATTCGGGGCGAATACCTTGCGGGTCTGCTGCTGAAGGTCGAGAGCGGGGCCTCGTCGGCCCGGGCCCGGGAGCTGCTCCAGTCCGAACTGAAAGCCTTTTCCGAAAATCCGGCCTGGAAGGCCATAACCGTCGTGGTGGATGTCGATCCTCAGTGAACTGTTTCGTGACGTGGCGTCGCTGTTCTTTCCGGCGCGCTGTGCGGTTTGCGGCGAACCGCTGGAGACGGGCGAGCGGACGCTCTGCACGCTGTGCCGTGCGACGGCTCCACTGACGGGCTACTGGCGCGAGGCAGACAATCCCGTGGTGCGCAAGTGCTGGGGCCTGGTTCCCGTCGAACAGGCCTCGGGCTTTCTCTTTTTCGTCCACGGCAGCGGCTGGCGGCAACTGATCCACGGCTTCAAGTACCGCGGGGCGTGGCGTACGGCGCGCTCCCTGGGTGAGTGGTATGGCCGTTACCTGCGGGAGAGCGGACTCTACGATGGGGTGGAGTGTGTCGTTCCGCTTCCGCTGCATCCGTTCAAGCGGTGCCGGAGGGGTTACAACCAGTCGGAATACATCGCCGAGGGGATCGCCTCGCAACTGGGTGTTCCGGTCGAGCGGCACTGCGTCTACCGTCGGCGCAATACGGCGAGCCAGGCCCTGAAGCCCCGCCGCGAACGGGCCGGGAATGTCGAAGGGGCCTTTGCCGTACGGCATCCCGAACGGCTGGCGGGCCGTCATCTCCTGCTGGTGGACGATGTGATGACGACGGGAGCGACGTTGCTGTCGTGTGCCGGGGAGATCCTGCAGGCGGTTCCCGGCTGTCGGATCAGCCTGGCGGTCCTGGCCGTCTCGCAGCACGAACTGGGTGTCAAGTCCTGATCTTCGGGCGGTAGATTCCCGGGAGATGCGCCGGATCGGGGGTGGCGCAAAATCTTTCACTTTTCCGAGTGCACCTTTTTGATATGTCGGACCGAATCCGTATTTTTGAGGTCCGAATACAGCGAAAATCCATGGCAAAGGAATACAACAATACGACCCCGCGCGGCAGCGCCTATTCGCGCAACCGCGAGGCCTACGATGCCCTGACGGACAACCCGGGGAATGTGCCTCCGCAGGCCGTCGAGCTGGAGGAGGCGGTGCTGGGTGCGCTGATGCTGGAGAAGGACAGCATCATCGCCGTGCAGGAGTTCGTGACCCCGGAGGCCTTCTATACCGAAGAGCACCGTCTGATCTACAAGGCGATCGAGGAGTTGTCGATGGAGTTGAAACCCATCGACCTCTATACGGTGACCGAGCGTCTGAAGGTGAAGAAGGAGCTCAAGAAGGTGGGCGGAGCATCGTATCTGGCGCAGTTGACCCAGAAGGTCGGCTCGGCGGCCAACGTGGAGTTCCATGCCAAGATCATAGCACAGAAGTATGTCCAGCGGGAGCTGATCCGCTCGGCCACGGAGATCCAGAAACGCTCGTACGACGAATCGACCGACGTTACGGAGCTGATCGGTTTTGCCGAAGGGGAGATCTTCAAGGTGGCCGAGGGGCATGTCAAGCGTTCGGTGCAGTCGTCGAAGGAGATTCTGGCGCGGGCGCTGATGCAGATCGAGGAGGCCTCGAAGAACTCCAGCAAGTACAGCGGAGTTCCGTCGGGCTTTACGGCGCTGGACCGTGTGACCCTGGGCTGGCAGTTGTCGGACCTGATCATCGTGGCGGCGCGTCCTTCGATGGGAAAGACGGCCTTCGTGTTGTCGATGGCCCGGAACATGGCTGTCAACTACGAGCAGGGGGTTGCGTTCTTCTCGCTCGAGATGTCGGCCGTACAGCTGATGATGCGTCTGATCATCGCCGAGACGGGTCTCGCGGGCAATGACGTGAAGTCGGGGCACCTGACGCCGGAACAGTGGCGTCACCTGGAGTCTGCGACCAAGCCGCTGGGGGCAGCACCGCTCTACATCGACGATACGCCGGCGCTTTCGGTCTTCGAATTCCGTTCGAAGGCGCGTCGGCTGAAGATCCATAACGACATCAAGATCATCATCATCGACTACCTGCAGCTGATGACCGGCAACCAGGATACGAAGGGTAACCGCGAACAGGAGGTGGCCTTTATTTCCCGGACGCTGAAGGCGATCGCCAAGGAGTTGAACGTGCCGGTGATTGCGCTGTCGCAGTTGAGCCGTGCGACGGAGATGCGGGGCGGATCGAAGCGTCCGCAGCTGTCGGACCTCCGGGAGTCGGGAGCCATCGAACAGGATGCCGACATTGTGGCGTTCATCCACCGTCCGGAGTATTATGGCATCAACCAGGACGAGAACGGCATGCCCACGGCGGGTATGGCTGAGATCATCCTGGCAAAGCACCGGAACGGTGCGGTGTGCGATGTGAATCTGCGCTTCCTGAAGGAGCAGGCCCGTTTTGCGGATCTGGATGATTCGATGCTTCCGCCGGGCGATGCTTCGGAGAGCCAGCAGGCCTATGACGACTATGCGAGCGGCTCGAACGGGCTTCCGGAGGGACCCGTCACCATGGGCGGGGCCCTGGACGGAGCTCAGGGCGGAGAGTTCGACGTGAACCGCTCGGTGAATCTCAACGATGAGGCACCGTTTTGATTGATACCGATTTAATCGTTAGCGTCCCATGTTCGTACGTACGTATGCCGGAGCTCTTCTGGGAATCGACGCCGTGAAGGTGACCGTCGAGGTCAACATCACGGGCGGCGGACTGGGCCTCTATCTGGTCGGTCTGCCCGACAACGCCGTCAAGGAGAGCGAACAGCGGATCCGTGCGGCGTTCGAGAATTCGGGCGAGCGGATGTCGGGGCGCAAGGTGGTTGTGAGCCTGGCGCCTGCGGACCTGCGCAAGGAGGGTTCGGGGTTTGATTTGCCGATTGCCGTGGGGATCCTCGCGGCGATGGGACGGGTCGAGGCCGATGCAGTTTGCGATACGATGTTTGTCGGGGAGCTGTCGCTCGACGGGTCGCTGAAACCCGTGCGGGGAGTGCTTCCCGTCGCTGTCGCGGCGCGGCAGGCGGGTCTGCGGCGATTGATCCTCCCGGTGGAGAATGCCGGCGAGGCGGCTGTCGTGACGGAACTCGAGGTGCTGGGTGCCGGGACGCTGCGCGAGGTCATGGAGTGCCTGAACGGCGAACGGACAATCCCGCGTGCGGAGCCGCCGTGCCGCGACCCGTTCGAGAGTCCGGAGCAGCGCTACGCGGAGGATTTCGCCGACGTGAAGGGACAGACGCACGTCAAACGGGCCTTGGAGATCGCTGCGGCGGGCGGTCATAATGTACTGATGATCGGCGCTCCGGGCTCGGGCAAGACGATGCTGGCGCGGCGTCTGCCGACGATCCTGCCGCCGCTGACGCGCGAAGAGGCGCTCGAAACGACCAAGATTCACTCCGTGGCGGGGAAGACGGACTTTGCCGGGGGACTGATGACCCTGCGGCCCTTCCGGGCACCGCACCACCTCACCTCGCAGGTGGCCCTGATCGGCGGCGGGCAGTCGCCGCGCCCGGGCGAGGTGTCGCTGGCCCACAACGGGGTGCTGTTCCTCGACGAACTGCCCGAATTCGGGCGGAGCGTCCTCGAAGTGCTGCGGCAGCCCTTGGAGGAGAAGCGGATCGTGGTCTCGCGGGCGAAGTATAGTGTGGAATACCCGGCGAACTTCACGCTCGTGGCGGCGATGAATCCCTGCCCGTGCGGTTACTACAACCATCCGGCGAAGGAGTGCACCTGCTCGCCGGGGGCGGTGCACCGCTATATGGGTCGTATTTCGGGCCCGCTGCTGGACCGCATCGACCTGCAGGTCGAGGTGACGCCGGTGCCGCCTTCCGACCTGACGTCGGCGGCGCCGGGCGAACCGAGCGCAGCGATCCGCGAACGGGTGATCCGGGCCCGGGAAGTGCAGGCTGCCCGGTTCCGCGACGTGCAGGGGGTGCATACGAATGCGATGATGGGCAGTTCGCTGTTGCGTGCCTGCTGCCGCCTGAATCGTGCTTCCGCGGCACTGCTGGAGCGGGCCATGGAGCAGTTGTCGCTCTCGGCCCGGGCCTATGACCGGATCCTGAAGGTGGCGCGGACGATTGCCGACCTGGCCGGACGTGCGGAGATCGTGGCGGCGGATGTCGCCGAGGCGATCGGCTACCGCTCGTTGGATCGCGGGACCTGGGGTCGTTGATTCCTGAACGGCCCGGATTCCGGAGATGGAGGCGAGGGAGGGGGCGAGGGAGGAGCTGTTTGGAATTTGAAAAAGGTAAAAACGATATGAAAAAGATCATTCTTTCGGGCGGTGGTACGGGAGGACATATCTACCCGGCCGTGGCGGTTGCCGAGGCGCTGAAACGCCGCTTCGGCGACGAGGTCGACCTGCTCTTCGTGGGCGCCGAGGGTAAGATGGAGATGGAGAAGGTTCCGGCGCTGGGTTACCGGATTGCGGGTCTCCCGATTGCGGGCCTGCAACGGCGGTTGGACTGGCATAACCTGCTGGTGCCGTTCAAGGTGCTGCGGAGCATCCGGATGGCCCGGCGCGTGATCCGCGACTTCGGGGCCGATGTGGTGGTGGGCTTCGGGGGTTATGCGAGTGCTCCGGTGCTGTGGGCGGCTCAGCGCATGGGGGTCCCGACGGTGATCCAGGAGCAGAACTCCTACGCCGGGGTGACGAACAAGATCCTGGGCAAACGCGCGAAACGCATCTGCACGGCCTACGAGGGAATGGAGCGTTTTTTCCCGGCGGACCGGATCACCCTGACGGGCAATCCGCTGCGGGGCCGCTTCTCGAAGGAGGGGGCCGACCGGGCCGAGGCGTTGAAATATTACGGACTGACGGCCGAATTCCCGACGGTGCTGGTGGTCGGAGGGTCGCTCGGAACGCGTTCGCTGAACGAGATGATGAAGCAGTGGATCCTCGACACGGGCGGCAAGGCTCCGGTACAGGTGATCTGGCAGACGGGCAAGTATTACGAGCGGGAGATGCAGTCTTTTCTGGCCGAACACCCCGCAGCGCATGTCTGGCAGGGGGCCTTCATCGACCGCATGGATTACGCCTATGCGGCTGCGGACGTGGTGGTTTCGCGGAGCGGAGCCGGGACGGTTTCGGAGTTGTGCCTGGTGGCCAAACCGGTTGTTTTCGTGCCCTCTCCGAATGTGGCCGAAGATCACCAGACGAAGAATGCCCGGGCCCTGGAGGCCAGAGGTGCCGCGGAGGTGGTTGCGGATGCGGAGAGCCGGACGAAGGCCATGCCGCGGGCCCTGGAACTGCTGCGGGATCCCGAACGGCTGTCGGCCATGAGCCGCAGTCTGGAGTCGCTGGCCAAGTCCCGCGCTGCGGAAGATATTGTGAATGAGATAGTCAAAGTGATGAAGTGATGGAACGCAAGAACATCTATTTTCTGGGAATCGGGGGCATCGGCATGAGCGCCCTGGCCCGCTATTTTCTGCACGAAGGGTGCCGGGTTGCCGGCTACGACCGTACGCGTACGGCCCTGACCGACGCCCTGGCGGCCGAGGGAGCGGCCGTCCATTATGAGGACGACATCCGGGAGATTCCTGCGGAGTTTCTCGATCCGGCCCGCACGATCGTGGTCTATACGCCTGCCGTCCCGCAGGATCACAGCGAATACACCTACTTCCGGGAACACGGCTTCCGCATCGAGAAGCGTTCGCAGATGCTGGGCCACCTTTCGGAAGGGAAATACGTGCTTGCCGTGGCGGGGACGCACGGCAAGACCACGACTTCGACTCTTGTGGCGTGGCTCGGCCGCGTGCTGACGGGGGGCGGTTCGGCCTTCCTCGGGGGCATTTCGAAGAACTTCGACGGCAATCTGGTGCTGGGAGACGGGAAACGTCTGGCCGTTGAGGCCGACGAATTCGACCGTTCGTTCCTGCGGTTGTATCCCGACGTGGCGGTGGTGACCTCGGCGGATGCCGACCACCTCGACATCTACGGCACGCACGAGGCCGTGAAGGAGGCCTTTGCGCAGTTCATCCGCCAGATCCGCCCCGATGGATTCCTCATCATCAAGGAGGGTCTCGACCTGGAGATCGACAATTCGGAGATCACGGTCTACCGCTACTCCTACGATACGCCGTGCGATTTCTACGCCCGGAACGTCGAACTGATCGGCGGCGGACACTATCGCTACGATCTGGTGACGCCGTCGGGTGTGATCGAGGGTTGTACGCTCGGCATCCCGGGGTGGGTGAATATCGAGAATTCGGTGGGAGCGGTGGCTGCGGTGTGGTGCGCGGCCCAGTTCGAGGGCCGGGAACTGGATGCCGACCGGGTCCGTGAGGCGCTGGCTTCGTTCTCGGGGGTGAAACGCCGCTTCGAATTCTACGTCAATACACCGAAACAGGTCTATATGGACGATTATGCGCACCATCCGCGCGAACTGGCCGCTGCGCTGACCTCGGTACGGAAGATGTTCCCGGGGCGCCGGATCACGGCGTTGTTCCAGCCGCACCTCTATACCCGCACGCGGGACCTCTATGTGGAATTTGCCGAGGCGCTGTCCCATGCCGACGAGGTGGTGCTGCTGCCGATCTATCCGGCGCGTGAGGAGCCCATCGAGGGGATCACCTCGGAGATTATCGCCCGCGGAGTGACGGTTCCCTGCCGGATCGTCGACCGCGAGGAGCTGGCGGCGACGGTGGCGGAGATGGATACCGATGTGGTGATCAGTTTCGGGGCGGGGAATATCGATGCCTGCTGCGAAGCGTTGGCCGAGGTGTTGAAAAAGAAGAGTTGATTTTTGGTCCGATTCCCGATCCGTGATGCGTTACCTTCGACCTGCGATTCTGGGCTTCATGTGGGCTGCGGTTTTCGTCTACATCGTGTGGGCGGGCTCCGCGGTGCGCCGTGAGCGCACCGCGAGCCGGATCCGGAGCCTGACGGTCGAGGTCGTGGACAGCACCTCGCAGGGATACCTGGTGACGGGAGCACAGGTCCGGCGGTGGATCTCACAGGGTGGAATCGGCACGGTCGGCACGCCGGTTGCGGAGGTGGATCTGACGGGTATCGAGCGTCTGATCGCCCGCAACGGCTTTGTGGACGAGGTGGCGGCCTACGTCTCGGGACGGGGCGAGCTGCACGTGACGATCACCCCCCGGGAACCGCTGCTGCGGCTGCTGACCGACGGCCGGAATTCG
Organism: uncultured Alistipes sp.; assembly: GCA_944320625.1. Classification (GTDB taxonomy): domain Bacteria; phylum Bacteroidota; class Bacteroidia; order Bacteroidales; family Rikenellaceae; genus Alistipes. Next base: position 2,430 of record CALUIG010000063.1, on the reverse strand, counting down.
TACGTCACCTCGGAAGGTTACGTCTTCGAGGCCCCGCGGGCTTCGTCGCTCTACGTTCCGGTGGTTACGGGTCCGTATCGTCCGCCGTTTCCGACCTCCTGGGTCGGGGATGTCCGGACGTATATTGATCGCCGCAAGCAGGAGATCGATGCCCGGATCGCGGAGTTGGAGCGTTCGAAATATCCGGTTTACCGCCGGGAGCAGGCCAATGACCGGGAGTATCGGGAGTTCCGGCGGAAGCGGATCAAGCGGCGCTGGTGGAAGGACGAGAGTGCCGAGGCGTTCGAGAAACGGGTTCAGGAGCTGTTGGCGCAGAAGGCGGAACACCGTCGTCTGTACCGGTACCGTTCCCGGCAGTTTGCGGCGCAGCTCGAGCAGATTGCGGCACAGCAGGAGTCGGAGCGCCGGAAACAAAAAAATTTGGAGAAAAGCTACGAAGATTTCATGAAACTCCTTACCTTTGTAGAGACTGTCGAAGGCGACGAATTCTGGAGGTCGGAGGTGGTTCAGATTACCGCCCGCACGACCCCCAGCGGAGCTTTGGAGGTGGATTTGACGCCGCGCAGCGGTCGTTATACGATTCTGTTCGGACGTCTGGAGGAGGTGGATCGGAAGTTTGACAAACTGTTGCGGTTCTATCGCAACGGACTTTCGACGCTGGGTTGGGAGACGTATCGGACCATCGACGTCAGATATGGCAATCAGGTAGTCTGCAAGAAGTAAAAGGATTATACCGTGGAAAGAAAAAATTATACGGTTGCTGTCGATCTGGGCAGTTCGACGGTGGTCGTTGCCGTCGGGACGAAGATTCCGGAAGGGTTGATGGAGGTGGCCTGCGTGGTCACGAAACCCGTCGAGGGCGTCCATGCGGGTCGGATCGAGAATATCGAACTGGTCAGCCGGGCCATCCGGGATGCCGTTTCGGAAGCGGAACAGCAGCTCGGTATCCGGATTACGGAGGCCTATGCGGGTATTTCGGGGGATTTTGTCCGCTGTGCACGGCATACGGATCACGTATTCGTCTACGATCCCCAGAACGGCGTGAACCAGAAGGATGTGGATGCGCTCTTCGACCGGATGCGGAACGTCCAGGCTCCCGATGACGAGACGATCATGGAGCGTGTTCCGCAGAATTATCTGGTCGACGACAACCAGGAGGTGCGTAATCCCGTGGGGTCGTTCGGCAAGAAACTCTCGTCGACGTTCAACTTCATCCTCTGCCAGAAGACGCCGATGCAGCGCCTTGGCATGGCGTTGAAGCGTCTGGGCATCCGGATGGTGGATGTGGTGTCGGACGCCATGGCGATTCCCGAATCGATTCTTCTCCCCGACGAGAAGGAGGAGGGTGTTGCGGTGGTCGACGTAGGTGCGGAGGTGACCGACGTAACGGTCTATTATCGGAATGTGGTGCGCTACATTGCGTCGATTCCGATGGGCGCTTCGGCCATCAACCGCGACATCCGCACGATGAGCGTTCCGGAGAAGTATGTCGAGAGCCTCAAGCAGAAATACGGCTCGGCGGTTGCCGACCTGGCCCCGGAGGACAAACTCATCCGTGTCAACGGCCGTACGGCCCGTGAGGCGAAGGACATCCTGCTCCGGAACCTGGCAACGGTGATCGAGGCCCGGGCCACGGACATTGTGGAGTTTGTCCAGCAGGAGCTCAAGGATTCGGGCTATGCGGGAAAACTGGCTTATGGGATCGTTCTGACGGGCGGATCTGCGAAGTTGAAGGATTTCGACGAACTCTTTCGCCGGGTGACGGGCCTGGATGTGCGGATTGCCGTACCGGAAACGGGCCTCACCGAGGACTCGAAGGAGAAGGTGGCGGATCCGGCCTATACGACGGCAGTGGGTATCCTGCTCCATGGGGCGGAACTCGGCGGGTGTGCCGTAGTCGAGCGACCTTCGACGGCACCGTCCGTATCACCGTCGGAGCCTCGTCAGCCTTATGCTCCGCAGACGGGGGGTACGGAGCCTTCCCGTCCGGGCGGTCGCTCTCCGCAGGTGCCTCAGCCTTCGTCCCAGACATCTCAGACTTCCGGGACGTCTCAGCAGCCGCAAACACCCTTCGGGCGTCCCTATACCTCGCCTTATACCTCTGCGACGGGTCCGGTGAACCCTGCAATACCGACAGAATCGACCGGAACCGTTTCGCCGAATGTCCCGCCCACACCATCCGTTCCGGTAACTTCGGACCCCAAGACTTCGGTATCAGATTCCGGGGAGTTGGATGATCCGGAAGATGATCCGCATCAGGAGGGATCGCGGGGCCGACGGGATTTCGGTTCGTTCATCAAGTCGGTTTTCGGCAAGATCGACAAGAGTTTCAAGTCGGTCGAGGACGAGGAGATCTGACGTTGCCCTCCGGTACGGGCCGGGACAGTTGCTCCCCGCCGGGCCGAGCGTTTTTTGGAGACGGGGCCGAGC
>CALUIG010000062.1 GCA_944320625.1 uncultured Alistipes sp. | reverse complement strand
GGGAGGACATCCGTCCGCCGCTGGCTGTCGGCCGACGTGAAGTCGCTGACCATGTAGTTGCCGCGGGAACCGGACCCGCCGCTCTTCGCACCCGTGAAGTCGATCTGCTCCATGCCGAAATGGGCATTTCCGAGCCGCAGCCGGACCGTAAAGGCCGCGCCCTCGCCCGGACGGCTCTCCACCGTAATTTCACCGTGGTGCAGCTCCACGATGTCGCGGCAAAGCGACAGGCCGATTCCCGAGCCCTTCATCGAGCTGTCCACGGCACGCGACGCCTGTGCGAAGCGTTCGAAGATCTGCTCCTGCTTGTCCTTCGGGATTCCGATACCCGTGTCGCGCACCGTCAGCAGCACGCACTCCTCGGCCTCACGCAACGAGAGAATCACCTCGATGCGACCGCCCTCGGGCGTAAACTTCAGGGCATTGGAGAGCAGGTTGTAGACCACGCTCTCCATGCGTTCGGGATCCACCCACACCAGCACCGAGCGGCTCGATACCGTGAAGAAGAGTTCGATCCGCCGTTCGGACGCCATCTCCCGGAAATCGTCCAGCGCATCCTCAACCAGCGGGACCAGATCCACGCGCGAGATCTTCAATTCCATCTTGTTCTTGACGATCTTGCGGAAATCCAGCAGCTGATTGATGAGGGTCAGCATCCGTTTGGCATTCCGGTGTGCGAGCGTGAGGCTCGTCTCCCCGCGCGACGAGAGCTTGTCGTGCTTGCGGACATCCTCGATACCGCCCAGAATCAGCGTCAGAGGCGTACGCAGTTCATGCGAGATGTTCGTGAAGAAGCGCAGCTTCAGATCCGTAAGGTTCTGCTCGACGCTGGCTTCGCGGCGGATCCGCAGCACCGAACTGGCTATGCGGTAGGCCACGGCCAACACGGCCAGAGCCAACAGTCCGTAGAGGGTCTTGGCCCACCACGTCAGCCAAGGGGGGGGGAGCACCTCGACCCCGAGTACGATCCCCTCGTCGGCCGTATCGGGGTTGCCCACGAAGGCCTTGACGTGGAAACGGTAGCTGCCGATCGGAAGATTCGAATAGGAGGCGCGGTTGATCGTCCCCGAGATGTTCCACTCCCGGTCGTAGCCTTCGAGCCGGTACATGTAGCCCACCTCGTGCTGGATCGAGAAGTCGAGGGTGGCGAACTCCACCCGGAAATGGGAGAAATCGTACGGAAGCACCACCCGATCGGCCTCCGAAACCGACACCGCAAGCGGTGCATTGTGCCCCACCTGTGCCGGTTTGTTCCGCACGTCGAAGCCCGTGAAGCGAAGCCGGTAGTCGAGTCTCTCGGTGAGAATCTGCTCCGGATCGAAGCGGTAGAGCTGGCGGCCGCCGCCAAAGAGCACGTCACCCGACGGAGCCGTCAGCGCCGTAGCCTCACTGAAGATCTCGTTGCGGTGGTCGTCGTAGACGTAGTAGTTCGAGAAGAGGCGACGCTGCGGGTCGAAACGCGACACGGCGTTGTGTGTCGAGACCCAGATGTCGCCCCGGCGGTCCTCGGTCAGTGCCATGCAGATGTTGCTGGCCAGGCCGTACGAACGGTCGTAGCTCCGGAAGCGGGGAAGTCCCGCCGCATCGTAACCCGAAATGAGGTTCAACCCTCCGCCGAAGGTCGCCAGCCAAATTCGGTCCTGCGAATCCTTCAGCATGTGGATGATGTCGTTGTTGCCCAGCGAGGTGGTATCGCCCGGGATCTTCTGCAACAGTTGGAAGCGCATCTCGCGCGGCGTCTCGCGCGGATCGAAGAGGATCAGTCCGTCGACCGTCGCCGCATACATCCGGTCCGGGCGGTCGCAAAGCAGCCACCGGACCCGGCCCGCCTCATCGAGCGGATAGTGCGACATCTGGTTCCCGGCATGGATGAACCGGCTGCCGGAGGGATCTTCCAGCAGGTTGATGCCTCCGCCGTAGGTCGCCACCCAGATCCGCCCCCGGTCATCCGCCTCGACACAATAGATCTGGTCATCACTCAGCGAGTAGGGATCGGTCTCGGAATGGGTGAAATGCGTCACCGTATAGTCGTCCGGGCCGTCCGGAGTCAGCCGGTAAAGCCCCTCCCCCTTGGTCCCCACCCAGATATTCCCCGCGGGGTCCTCCTTCAGCGTATAGATCATTCCCGTACCGTGCTCCTGCCGGGGAAGCGTATAGACCGGGCGGTTCGAGGCTCCGAAAGCGATCAGTTCGCCGTCCCGCGTCCCGACCCACATCCGGTTCCGGCGGTCGGTCATCAACGCCCGGATCTCCCCCGAAAGGGGATTCGAGGCCTTGGCATCGAGCGTCAGCACGTCGCCCGGCTGTTGCAGCAGCACCGCCTTCCGAAGCCCCCGTTCGTTGTAGGTCGAGAGCCACAGCACGTCGTCGTGCACGTCGAACCGAACCACGGCATTCGTCATCCGGCAGTCCGGGCGCTCCGGATCGTTGTAGAACGGTTCGATCCGGTCGTTCTCCCGGTCGTAGTAGCCGAAGCCCCAGTTGTTCATCTTGATCCACAGACGGCCGCCGCCCTCGGCAATCCGGGGAATCGTATCAAGGTAGTAGGAGACCGTATAGGGTTTCTGTTCGAAGTGGCGGTAGTCGTCCGTCGCAGGGTTGTAGCGCGTGATACCCGTCTCGGGGGTCGTCACCCAGACGATCCCGTGCGAATCGGTTGCCAGGGCCCGGATCCGCTGCGGATGCGCACCCCGGGGATCGAGCCGCCGCAGTCCATCCTCCTCAACCCGGAAAAGTTCTCCCGAACGGCTCCCGGCATAGATCCGCCGATGCACCGTATCGGCCGTGATGGCCGTCAGCGGGGCCGTGCCGCCCGCCAGGCGCGTGATGCCCGTTCCGTCGCTGCCGCAGCGCACGATCTCCCCCGGCATCAGGCAGTAGACATGCGACGCATCCGCCGCAAAATCGATTCCCGGCGCCACCGATTCACAGAGCACTCGCAACGAGTCGCTCCCCGCGGCAACATGAGACAACCGTCCCTGGGACCCGGCAAACCAGGCCCCGTTGTCCCGATCGACATACATCGCCGTGACATCCCCGCCCAGCGACTCCGCGGGGTGGAACCCCGTCACGCGGACCGGCGACTCATCGGGCGCATCCTCGAAACGGACCACCCCTTCGCCGGCAATGGCAACCCACGTCCCGCCCCGGCGGTCGTGGCAACTGAAGAGCGTGCGGTAGTGCTGCGAATCCACCGATCCGAGCAGCGACACCACATCCTCGAACTGCTCCGTATAACGGTTCAGCCGGTAGATATGGTGGTTGTAGGTCGTGAACCAGAGGTGGCCGTTCGAATCCTCGCTCACCGAGATGAAACGGTGGTGGGCCAGCGGCGAAAAGTCACCCGGCGTGGTGCTGAAGTTCTTGAAGGTATAACCGTCGAAACGGCTCACACCGTACCACGTGCAGACCCAGACGAAACCCCTCGAATCGGTATAGATGTCGGCAATACGGTCATGGGTCATGCCGTCGAGCGTCGAGTAGGTCCGGAAGAGGCACTGCGGAGGCGCCGCCGCCCCGAGCGACGGAGTGACGGCGACAAACGCCAGCAACAGGATCAGCAACAATCGTTTCATGGTCAGCAGTTCAGCCCGCCCGGGAGGGTTGCACCCCGGATGGAAAGTCGTTTTCAAGCGGATCCGGCGCAACCTCGCATCCCGATCCGGTATTCCAAAAGGCGGAAGGGCCCGTGCCGAAGCGACCTCCGGGTTCCGGGAATTCCGGGAGCTCCGGAATCTCCGCAATGCCGCATCCTCCCTTTCATAAAGGTAAGCAATTTTTTGCAATTTTCATCGCACGCACGCCTCGAAATCGGCCACGGCACGCCGTGCCGCCCGTTCGGAGAGCTGCCGCGACCACCCGACCCGGGATCCGGGAGCCGCTCCGGGGCCCTCCGAGGCATACTCGCCATAAAAAGCCGTGCGATGAGCGTGCGGTTTATTCCAGTCGTGCCACCCTTCGGGACGGATGTGCGGGCCCAAATGGCAGCGCAGGAAAACCGTCTGCGCATAATCCCGCCACGGACGTCCCAGCCAGCAGGCCGTCACCCCCTCGTCGGCCGTCAGGCGGCACTCCTCGAAGATCAACCCGCAACGCTGCCCGCGGCACGTCGAGGCCGCCGTGATGTAGGAGTCGGCCTTCGAACGGATCTCGCAACGCCGGAACAGCGCCGCGGCCGACCCGAAGATAAAATCGGTCGTCCCCTCGACATAACACCCCTCGAAGCGGATCCGGGCATTCTCCGCAACGGTTTCACCGTCCCGGTTGCCCTCACCGTAGAGGTAAAGCGTATCCTGGTTCCCCAGAAACCGGCAGCCCACAAAGCAGAGGTCCGTGGCCAGGCACTGCACCGCCACGGCCTGTCCGACCCGTCCGGCGGTATTTTCGAAGGTGATGCCGCGCACCGTCCAGCCGTCACCCCCGAAGTAGACGGTCGACGAGCCCGACGTCCCGAGCGGACGTCCCGTCGGACCGATCTTTGCGGCATAGTCGTCCCACGTCACCCGCACCTCGCCGCGTCCCGTAAGGGTCACCAGCCGTTTCGTCGCCGGAATCGAAATCTTCTCGCGGTAGGTGCCCCCGCAAATGACGATACGCGTCGTGTCGCGCCCGAAATCCGGAATTGCGGCAACGGCCTCCGTCAGGGTGAAGAAGTCCCCCGAGCCGTCACGCGCCACCGTGAAATCCGACGGCACAAGCCGCCGGCCGAGTTCCGGAAGCGCCTGCGGCAATTCCGCGGCGATCATCCGCGCCACGGCCCGCGCCCCGCGGACATTGAGGTGGGTATTGTCCTGGCGGCCGTCGGGATAGAGCGGGCAGAGCCCCTCCGCGACCCACATATAACAGGATTTCGAAGCCTCCTCGCCCAACGCCGACACCCACTCCCGGGTCAGACGCTCGGCATCGATCAGCAGAACCCGCTCCTCGACGGCCACACGACGCACGGCTTCGAGATAGGCGCCGTGCGTATCGACGAGCTGGCCGTCGGCGAAACGGCGCCGCACGACCGAGGTCAGCAGCACAGGAACCGCCTCTTTCGAGCGGGCTTCGCGGACGTAGCGGCGGAGGTTTTCGGCATACTGCCCCGGAGACGAGTAACGGGTGGAATCGGTCTGTTTCTGGTCGTTGTGTCCGAACTGGATGAAGAGGTAGTCGCCGGCTTGCAACGCCCCGAAAACCCGGGCCCAATGCCCCTCGTCACGGAACGATTTGGTCGAACGGCCGTTGAGGGCGTGGTTCTCGACCGTGACCGTCTCGTCGAACAACGGCTGGAACATCTGTCCCCAGCCCCGTTCGGGGTTCTGTTTCGAAAGGTCCTTCGTCGCACACGTCGAATCTCCGATCAGGAAGACCCGCAGCGGGCCGCCGAACGACGCCGTCGACAACAACACGCTGATCGTCAACAGAAAAAACCGCTTCATCTCATCCGATGCTTCAAGATTGTGAAAAACGGTCCCGGAGGGGCTTTTCCGTCCGGGACCGTCGTCCGTAAAGTCCGTTATTTCAATGCCGTATAGGTTCCGCCCCCGACCTGTGCGGCGGTAATGTCACGCACGAGGTAGTGCAGGTAGACCTCCAGATTCGTATAGAGCCGCTGCGGGTCAAGCGTCTTCGTGTTGCCGTCCGCGGCGTTGTTCTTGTCCAGCCCGAAGAGCTCCTCGTAGTAGTCCGGAATACCGTCACCGTCGCTGTCCTTCGACGCCCGGGTGATCTCCTCGTCGGTAGCCGTCAGTTCCGGCCATCCCCCGACCGCATCCTGTGTGTCGATGATGCCGTTCGTCGAACCGTTGCCGCCATCGGTAACCGTCGCCTTGCCCGAACGCGCATCGTCTGCCGCACGCCGATCCACCGCATCGCGTTTCAACGAGGCGCCCGCATAAGCGAGAATCGCATCGAAAGCCCCCTCGGCACTGTGCGTCGTCGTATAGCACACTCCGCCGTCACTCTCGACAGGTAGCGGCGCCGACAGGCGGTACGTTCCCGTATTGTCGTCCAAATATGTCGTATAAGACTTCTTGGCCTTATCGTAGATGCCGGCATAGTTGTCCGTCGAAAAATCGGCCCGAGAACCGTCTTTCTTCAAATAGAGGTTTCCATCCGCATAAACTTTCGTCAAGAGATCCTCATAGGTATAACCGTAGGATGCACACGTGGAACAACTGCTGCCGTAGGCCGCAAAGAAATACTTGTTGCTCTTCGACGCCGGGCCCTCCTTGAAGTAATTGTTCACCATATTGATCTTGCACATCTCGCCGCCGTAGCAATTCTCACTCTGCCCCCAGTTGTAGATCGCATTGTTCCGGAAATCCACATGTCCGCCGTACTGTTCGATGATGCTCGCATTGTTTTCATCATAGACATACGGATGGTCGAAACGCGGGTTGCGGCTCACGTGGTGCGCCAGCAGGTTGTGGTGGAACGAGGCATTCTTGCCGCCCCAGATGCCGCCGTAGCCGTGGGCACCCTTGCCATGCACCGAATTGTTCAGGCTCTCCGAAAGGATGCACCACTGCATCGTGAAGTTCCGGTTCGCATAGAGCGACGCACATTCGTCCGTGCACCACGACATCGAACAGTGGTCGATCACGATATTCGCATGGTAGCGGCCCCCCAGTGCATCGTCCTCGGTCTGCGTCGTATCGCCCATGCGGAAACGGACGTAACGGATGATCACATTGTCCGCCTTGATCGAAACCGGATAGTTCCGCAGACAGATACCGTCGCCCGGAGCCGTCTGCCCCGCAATCGTCAAGAATCCGTTCTTGATCTCCAGATCCTTGCGCAGTTCGATCGTTCCCGCCACATCGAAGACGATCGTCCGTGCACCCGACTGTTCGATTGCATGACGCAACGTTCCTGCGGAACCGTCGTCCGTCAGTTTGGTCACATGGTACACCTTGCCCCCGCGACCGCCCGTCGTGTACATTCCGCCGCCTTCGGCTCCCGGGAAGGCCCGCACCACGCCGTCGTTCTCATGCGCCAGCGGCAGGCCGAACATCGATTCCGGATCATCGTCCGGATCATCGTCCGGGTCATCCGCTTCGCCCGTAATCGATACGAAATCCGAAAATTCCGAATCCTTCCATTCGTTCGTCCCCACCGGTGCCGTCGTACGGACCCGGACCCGATAGGTCTCCCCTGCATTCAGGTCGAAATCATGGGAACTGTAACGTGTCGTGGCGGTCTCCTGAGGCGTCTCCGACTCGCCGCAATAGAATTCATAGGTGAAACGTACGTTGGTGATCTGCTCGGAGATGCTCCAGCGCACATGTGCAACCATCTCCGAGACCGAGACTTGCACCACAGGCACCGGCAGCACCTTCCCATCGTCGAGTGTCTCCTCGGCCGAATTGCTGCTGCATGCACCCACACAAAACAGGACGCTCAGTCCCAGGCAGGAAAAGCTTCGATTCATCTTCTAATTATTCGGTTTATGATTCATTATTCGATTGTCACCTCCGGCAATGCCCGCTCCGAAAGCCGGGCGTTCTCCGCCGTGATCCGCTCCGAACGGATCACTACCCCGCGGTTGCGGCTGCCCGTCACCTGCAGGGCGGTGGACATCCCCTCCGGGCAGACGAAGCCTTCGGCCGTGAAGTTCTTCACGTTGTTGAGCAGCAACGCAGGCCCGCTCTCCGGAATGACCTGCACGTTGCGCAGCACGACATCCGACGACTCGTTGAGCTGGGCTCCCGTCGCGGCCCGGATATAGGTATTCTCCACCGTCACGTGCTCCACGTTCATCTCCGGGAGTCCGTTGAAGTACATCGCACGCCGTGCGCCCCGGCACCACACGTCCTTGACGTGGATGTTGCGGAAGGCCGGAGTCGTCTCGTCGACCGGCTGCGGCGCCAGATCCGTCTCCGCGGCCGAGCCCCCGGCGGCAAAGGCCTCCGAAGCCGATTTCCCTCCGTAGAACAGATCGAACAGCAACGGTTCCTGGAGGATGTTGTTCATCGTGATCCGCTCGATCCAGATATTCTCGACAACACCCCCGCGGCCCCGCGTCGACTTGAAGCGAAGGCCCACGTCCGTACCCGAGAAGGTGCAGTTCGAGACCCGCACGTTCCGGACGCCGCCCGACATCTCGCTCCCGACCACGAAACCTCCGTGTCCGTGGAACACCACGCAGTTGTCCACCAGGATATTCTCGCACGGGATACCCCGCTTGCGCCCCGCCTCGTCCTTGCCGCTCTTGATGCAGATCCCGTCGTCGCCCACGTCGAAGCGGGAATCGGTCACCACCACATTCCGGCACGACTCGATATCGATGCCGTCGCTGTTCTGCGCATAGTCCGGGCACCGGACCGTAATATCATGGACCGTCAGATTGGTACACATGGCAGGATGAATATTCCAGCAGGGAGAGTTCTGGAACGTAACCCCTTCGAGCAGCACGTTCTCGCAATGGTGCAGCGAAACCATCACCGGCCGCAGGAAATCGCGCATCCGCTCGAAATCCTCACGCGTCTTCGCCCATGTCGAGACATTCTGGTCGGCTCCCGTCGTGGCGCCGAACTTGTAGCTCTCCGACGGATACCACGTATTGCCGTCGTCCGACAGCACCCCGCCGCTCTTCACCTTGGCGGCCCACTCCCGTTCCGTGAGCTTGTCCCGCTTCACCGCACGCCACGCATCGCCGTTGCCGTCGATCACGCCGCGGCCCGTGACGGCCACGTTCTTCGCACCCCGCGCCGAAAGCGGAGACTGGCAGCGCAGCGTATTCAGCCCCTCGAAGGTCGTCTCCACAAGCGGATAGTGCGACGGATCGTTGTCGAAGACGATCAGCGCATTCTGGGCCAGATGCAGTTCAATGTTGTCCTTCAGGACAATGGGGCCCGTGTACCAGACCCCCTCGGGGACTTCGACACGCCCCCCGCCCCGGGCCGAAAGCGTATCGATGGCGGCGGCAAAGGCCGACGTGTTGAGCGCATGACCATCACCCACGCCGCCGAAATCGACGACGCTGACCGTACGGGCCGGAATCGCCGGACGGGAAACCGCCGGCATCTCGAACGGCAGATCCCCGAACTGCGCATCCTCCCCGGGAGTCGGATCACCGCATCCTCCGGCCGTCAACAGGACCAGAGCCGCGGCGCGGAGCGTTACATCTTTGAAGTTCATAAGACAGGTAGTTTTTCGGTGTATTTATTTTCAAACTCGGACTGTTCCGCTACACAAAAGTACATACCTGCTTCCGATCCAACCGGGAATTTTTGTCGCAAACAATGTATTTTTCGTCAAATCTATTTCAATCGCCGCACTTCCGGCTCCGGATACACCTCGGCGAGGCGTTGCAGCATCCGTTCGGGGAACTGGCCGTCGGGAATCTCCGCCAGCCACGAGCTCCGACGCCACCACATGTCGAACACATAGTCGATGTGCCCCCGCGCATCGGGAGTCAGCTGGAACAGATAGCTCGTCCGGTCGTCGATGCGCGAGACGATCCGATCCGCCGGAACCGCAATCGACAGCCCGACCCGTTCGCGCTCCCACTTCAGCGTGTCGTTCTCCGGAAAGTCGCAGCCGCAGGCCGCAATCGCCGTCTGCGTGCGGCGCACCTCGTTTCCCGCCATCTTCATCACCCCGGTCGTGAAAAGCAGACCCGAAAAGTCGCCTTCGATCCGGTTCTCGACCCGCACGTCACTGTGCCCCGCATAGAGGATGTAGCGCGACGTCATCGCAATCTCGCGCCCGCAGTAGCGCCACCCCTCGACACGCATCTCCACAACCGTACGAACCGGCCCCCGGGCCAGAATCCGCGCCTCGCGGCGGGCAAACTCCGTGATGTGGGTCATCTTCCGTGCTTCGGCGTCCCAACCCTTGAGCGCCCCGACACCGACCGATCCGAAAACCCGCAGGTTGTCATATCCATAATCGGCCGCCAACTGCTCGTCCGTGGGGTACCACATCGTCCCGGCGAGCTCCAGGCGCGGAAGTTTCTTGCCGTAGGTATCGATCGTCTGCTTCTTGTCGAAGTAGATCCGATAGGCCGCGTACTCCGACTCGAAGGCCGGACCGTGGTGATGCAGCCGGTGGTACATGTCGTCCTTCCTCGAGGAGACCGTATCCGCCGCCCGGAGCGTCTTGTCCGGGTTTTTCACCCACATCTGTGCATGCACCCGGCTCGGAAAGCGGTTTGCTGCCGGGTTCGACGAGTAGACCACCTCGAAATCCCGGCTGTGGGGAATATCCGCCACAAAAGCCACTTCACCCAGGGATCGGTCAAGCTGTGACGGTATTTCGGCACCCTCCGCCAGGACCCGGACACTTCGGGCCCATGTCGGGACGTCGCGCAGAACAACCGGACACGTCTTGCGATCTCCGTCCGATGTCACCCGGTAGCGGGTTTTCAGGGTCCGGGCGGTCAGATCGCCGCCCGTCAAACACAAAATCAGCAAAAGCAGGGAAAGTCGTTTCATATCATTTCAGTTTTTCGAGCATTCGTTCCAATTCTTCACGGCTCCGCAGCGCCCTCTCCGGAAGGCTGTCTCCGAAACTCCGCAGGGCCGATTCGGGGAGCAGCGTCACCCGGCTTTCGTCCGCCCGGGTGAGGTCCAGGCCCAGCGTCCCGGCAAAAAAGACGTAGACCGCACGGCGTTTGTTCTCACCGTAATCGTGGCGTTCGGTGGCGAAATGGACGTTCCGAATCGCCTCCTCCGCCCCGTAGAAGCCCCAGATCCTCCGCAGGAAGGGGTATTCCAGCGTCGGGTAGGTCGAGGTCCAGTCGCCGCCGTCGCTGACGATCAGCGTCGGGCGCGGAGCCATTGCCGCAGCCAGCAATTCGGGCATGCAGCTTCCTCCGCCCGCCAGCGTCACCGGACGCCCGCTCTCGCACGCACAGCCTCCATCGAAGTGCGACACCAGGTGCACAACCGGGGCCAAAGCCGAAAAACGGTCGTCGAGGAGCGCCAGCAGCAGCGTATGTGTCGCACCGCCCGAGCCTCCCGTTGCAGCCAGGCGGGTGGTGTCGATGTCATCGCGCAGCGACAGGACCCAATCCGTCACGGCCTTCGACCACAGGGTCTGAAGCTGCATCGAATAGCATTGCGTATGCGCTTCGCGCCCCACCTGACGTTCCGAATCGCCCCAGCCGAAGATGTCCATGTCGACCGCCACGGCACCCATCCGTGCGAAGGTCGCCATGCGCAGCTGCTGATCCGGCCGGTAGCGGCCGCCCTCCCAGTGTCCCGACGGCGAGACAATCAGTGGATGCGGGCCCTCCGTGAGCGGAGCGTAGAGCGTACCGCAGACATAGAGTCCCGGCAACGTCTCCAGGGCGTAATTCTGCGTCGTATAGCCGTCATGCTGCTCTTCGCGGCCGAGCCGGAAGTCGGGATCGGCAACGAGCCCCCGCAGGAAGGGATCGAGAGCCAGGGCTTCGAGAGCCTCACGACGAAGGCACTCGCGGCGTTGTTCCCACGCCGTGCGGTCGTCGTAAAGTCCCGAGAGCCACGCCAGCAGTTTCCCGCCGTCGGACGGGGTGCGGCGGTGGTATTCGTAGGGACGGACGGTGATCCGCGTCATACCGTCGGACGTCCCGCTACGGCTCCACACCAGATCGACGGGACGGAGCAGGTTGTCGAGGGTCTCGTCAAGCGAATAGGGCCGCAACCGGAACGCTGCGTACCGAAGTCGCACAGTATCGGGATCGACCCCCTTGCAGGAGATCCCGACTCCGAAACGGCGTCCGACTTCCGCAAGCACATCGGAAAGCGGCTGCGAAGCATACGGGTCGGAGGCTTGCCCGGAAAGGGCCGGGAAAAGCAGCAGGCTCCCTATCAGGCAACGAAAACAGCGGGAAATTCGCACGATCATGAAGTCAAGGATTTCAGCAAAATTAGGAATTTTCAGCTACATTTTTTTGTATTTACACAAAAAGATTCTATATTTGCACACCCTTTCGGACGGAATCGTCCGTGAGCGTGCCCGGAGAGATGGGTGAGTGGCTGAAACCACCGGTTTGCTAAACCGACGTACGGGGCAACCCGTACCACGAGTTCGAATCTCGTTCTCTCCGCCAAGAGGGGGGGGG
>CALUIG010000061.1 GCA_944320625.1 uncultured Alistipes sp. | reverse complement strand
CCGAAATAGCGGAATCCGGCCGTACGGACCTCCTGTTTGTCGTAGATGTTGCGTCCGTCGACGACCACGTTGCCGCGCATCGAGGCGTGCAGTTGTGTCCAGTCGGGCATGCGGAACTCCTTCCATTCGGTCAGCAGAGCCACGGCATCGGCCCCTTCGGCGGCTTCATACATCGTCCGGGCGATCCGGACCTTCTCCCGCTCCCCGTACCGGCGAAGATACTCCGGTATGGCTACGGGATCGCAGATGCAGACCTCGGCTCCGGCCTTGAGCACGCTTTCAATCACCTCCAGGGCCGGAGCTTCGCGGATGTCGTCCGTCTCGGGCTTGAAGGCCACGCCCCAGATCGCCACCCGTTTTCCGGCCAGGTCGCCCAGAGCCTTGCGGAGTTTCTCGAAAACCACGCTCTTCTGCACCTCGTTGACGCGTTCCACGGCCTCGACCACCTGCATCGTATAGCCGTGTTCGCGGGCCGTACGGGCCAGAGCCTTGACATCCTTCGGGAAACACGATCCTCCGTATCCGCATCCCGGATAGAGGAACTTGTTGCCGATCCGTATGTCGGATCCCATTCCCTTGCGGACCATCTCCACATCGGCTCCCACGAGATCGCAGAGGTTGGCGATGTCGTTCATGAACGAGATGCGGGTGGCCAGCATGGCATTGGCGGCGTATTTGGTCATCTCGGCCGAGGCGATGTCCATGAACAGGACGCGGAAGTTGTTGATCAGGAAGGGCCGGTAGAGCCGGGCCATCAACTCCCGGGCCCGTTGGCTCTCGACGCCCACCACTACGCGGTCGGGCGACATGAAGTCCTTGATGGCGGCCCCCTCCTTCAGAAACTCCGGGTTCGAGGCGACGTCGAACGGTACTTCGCACCCCCGCAGGCGCAGTTCCTCCTCGATTGCGGTCTTGATGCGTTGTGCCGTACCGACCGGGACGGTGCTTTTCGTGACGAGCAGCGTGTAGCGACGGATGAGACGCCCGAAGGTGCGGGCCACCTCCATGACCTGACTCAGATCGGCCGCACCATCCTCTCCGGGCGGAGTTCCGACAGCCGAGAAGACCACCTCGACGTGATCGATGCATGTCGCCAGATCGGTCGTGAAGTGGAGCCTTCCGGCCGAGACATTCCGTCGCACGAGCTCTTCGAGCCCGGGTTCATAGATCGGGATCCGGCCGGCATTCAATGCGTCGATTTTCCGCGTGTCGGTGTCAACGCACGTGATGTCGAGCCCCATCTCCGCAAAGCAGGCTCCCGATACCAGTCCGACGTATCCCGTTCCGACGATGGCGATCCTCATCATCTTCGGTCAGGCTTTGCCGTGGAGTTTTTCGGCGGCTTCATGCGCCAGGGCCCGGCAGCAGTCGTGCATCTTCGGCGAAAAGCCCTGTTTCATCTCTACGGGCTCGCAGAGTGTCTCCCACTTCATCTTCTGGGCGAACTCTCCCAGCAGTTTCACCGAGGCTCCGGCCCAGTTGAAGGATCCGAACCATCCGAAGCGGCGCTGCGGGATGCAGCGTGCGGCCAGTTTGTCGAGCAGTTCGGCTACGGGCGGGAAGAGCCCGGCGTTGTAGGTGGGGCCTCCGACCAGCAGCGTGTCGAAGCGGAAGACATCGCGCAACACGACCGACGGATCGGCATACGAAAGATTGTAGATGCGGATGTTGCGTACCCCTTCTGCGGCGAGTTCACGGGCTATCCGTTCGGCCAGCTGTTCGGTATTGCCGTACATCGAGGCGTAGGCGATCACTACGCCCGGTTCACCCTCGTAGCGGCTCATGCGGTCGTAGAGGTCGATCACCCGGTCGATCTGCTGCTGCCAGACGGGTCCGTGGGTCGGGCAAATGCTCTTGATTTCGAGTCCTGCGAGTTTCTGGAGTGCCTTCTGTACCGGAGCACCGTATTTGCCGACGATCGTGGCGTAGTAGCGGCGCATTTCATCCCAGTAGCGTTCGGGATCGACCTCCGAGTCGGTGATTCCGCCGTCGAGAGCTCCGAAGCAGCCGAAAGCGTCGCCCGAGAAGAGCACCTGCTCCTCGGCACACCACGTGACCATCGTCTCGGGCCAGTGGACCATCGGGATCAGGTGGAACGAAAGGCTCTTGCCGCCCAGGTCGAGCGTATCGCCCTCCTTGACCTCGATTGCGGGGCCCGTAATTCCGTAGAAACCCTCGACCATCTGCAGGGCCTTGGCGTTGGAGACGATCTCCAGGGCGGGGTAGAGACGCCGCAATGCGGCGATCGACGACGAGTGGTCGGGTTCCATGTGGTTGATGACGAGGTAGTCGATCTTCCGGTCGCCGATGACTTCGCGGATATTGGCTTCGAGGCGGCTGCCGAATGCCTCCTCGACGGTGTCGATGAGAGCGATTTTTTCGCCCACGACGAGGTAGGCGTTGTATGAAACCCCCTGGGGAAGCGACCAAAGGCCTTCGAAACGGGTCGTGGTCCGGTCGTTGACACCGACATAGTGGATGCCGGGTACTATTTCTGTGATTGCCATAGCGGTGTAAATTGTTTTGGGGCAAATTTACGAAAAAAACGCCAATTCGGAATTATTTTTCATTCCCCACGTCCCGGATTTCGCCGAATCCCCGATCCGGAAGTGTGTGCCGGGAGTCCGACAGCTTTCCAGACTGCCTGGCAGTGTCCCGGTTCTCTCCGTTTCGACACCCCCCCCCTCCCCAAAAAAAGAGCGGCCTCCCGCTGTGGGGAAGCCGCTCGGCTTTGGATCGATGACGATCGGATGGCTTAGAGCAGTCGTCGCTGTTCCGAACGTGTGCCGAGGGCATCGACCGCCGAATTCTTGACCGAGGCGGGAATCTCTTCCCGTACGTAGGTCGAGACCTCCTGGTTGCCTTCGGGACCGCCGGTCAGGGTCAGTTCCTTGTTGCCGACCGTCACGCTGTAGGAGCTGCCCCAGGGCTGTCCGTCTGCGTAGATTCCCGTGAGGGTCTCCCCATCGAAGTTATAGGTGGCATTGTAGCGCTGCCAGAGGGGCGAATCGACCTTCTGGTAGATCTCGCATCGGGAGGCATCCAGGAAATGAATGTAGGCGTCGAACGCACCGGATGCTGCGCCGGACCATTCGGTCAGATGCCATTCACCGACCAGCTCGTTCGAAGTCGGGGTATCGTCGTCAGAACAGCCGGCGAAGAGGCACAGGCTGAGAATTGCACATGCGGAATATAAGAATTTTCTCATAGTTTTTTCAGTTTTTTATAACCAACCTCCGTTATCGGACGCTACCGTGCGGGCGACGATGACGATCTCCTTGGAGATCTCCATACCACCCATCGTCGAGGATGTCCCGGATTCCGATCCGCCGGCTATGGCCGTGATGGTGATTTTTGCCGATCCGGGTTTGGTGCATTGGATCGAGAGTTTGCCGTAGGAGATCGAGGGGGCCGTTTCCATGCCGAGTTTCTCCATATCCGCGGGGGCGATGGTGACGGACTTGTAGGTCAGGTATTTCGAACTTCCGCCAAAGTATTGCGACAGCGAGAGCAGTTCCTGGGCTCCGACCTGGACCTTCAGACAGGGGGTACCCTCGATCTGCATCAGCAGCTGGAAGGCGTCGATCGTCCCCGTTCCCATGTTCCGGCGGTAGTTCGAGAGGGTGATTCCGGTCTTCGAACCGTCGAGGTAGTATTCCAGGTCGTTCACCGAGGTAAGAAGCATGCTCTTGAACTCGTCCAGCGTATAGTGCTTGCCCTTCTGGAGCGCATACGAGAGTCCGAGAGCTGCGACACCCGAGACGTGGGGACATGCCATCGATGTTCCCTGCATGTAGCCGTAGTCCTGTCCCTGGTAGCTGTCGATCTCCGACGGCACGGTCGAAAGAACGGCTGCCGACTCTCCGTTCGTGGCGCTGATGTTGTAGTCACCGCCGGGAGCTGCGATGTTGCAGCCGACACCGTAGTTGGTGTAGTAGGCCGGGAGGTAGTCGGGGCCGATTGAGGTTACCGAGATGTAGTCGCGGTAGGCGCCCGGGTATCCCGACATGGCCGTGGCATCGTTGCCGGCCGAGAAGATGACGATACCGCCGTCTACGGCATCACAGTTCTTCGTGTCGATGAAATACTGGATGGCGGCATACTCGACGCTCTGCGTCGATGACCAGCTGAGGTCGGAGGTGTAGCCTCCGGCGGAGTATCCCCACGAGCACTGGAGGATCGAGGCACCGTTGTCGGCGGCATACTTGATGGCTTCGGCCGAGATGGCGGAGGTACCGCCTTTGCCGCCCGAGAAGATCTGGCAGGACATCAGCCGCACACCGTCGTTGTTGCCCGTACCTCCGGCCACACCGGCTACGCCGATGCCGTTGTTGTTCACGGCCGCGATCGTTCCGGCGACATGCGTACCGTGTCCGGAGTCACCCTCGTACGCCTCCTCGGTTTCGTTCCAGACCTGCTGGTCCCACGAGATCGGACCTTGGGTTACGAAGTTGTAGCCGTGGACATCGTCCTCATAGCCGTTATCGTCGTCATCGGCTCCGGCAACTCCGGACTCTTCGGCGGTGTTGACCCACATGTTCGGAGCCAGGTCGGGATGGGTGTACTTCACACCCTGGTCGACGATGGCCACGATCACGCGCGGGTCTCCGGCGGTCAGCTTCCAGGCCTCCTGGACGTTGATGTCGGCACCGGCCTGCACGGTTTCGGCAATGCCTTTGTCTCCGATGTTGATGTAGTGCCACTGCCGCGGCAGTTCGGGGTCATTGAAGGGGTAGGATGCCCGGGTCATGACGCTGCCGCTGCTCGAAAGGGGGCGACCCTCTCCTTCGACGTCGAGTGTGAGTTTGCTGTTGAACTGCACCTGTTTCACTTCGGCGACGCCGGCGAGTTCCAGAGCAGCCTCCTCGAGATTGACCTCCTGGTCGAAATTCAGGACATACCACTTGTGCAGGCCTGCAGCGCGGGTCCGGGCTTCGTGTTTGGCCGTATAGGGGAATACCCGGCGCAGCGAGGAGACATTGATCCGTGCGAGAATGTCGTCTACGGCGACGATTCCCGACCGTGTAGCCACCGTATTGGCCCGGGTGGCCTGAGCTACGGATTCCTCGAGTTCGTTGACGGCATTATCGGAGAAATAGACCAGAAGCGTACCTTGTTGAGCCTCGGCCGGTTGGTTGATCAGTTTCTGTACGGCCGGGGTCGTGGTACCGACACCGGTATCGGCTTTTTCTTCCATTACGGGGTCGGACGTACAGGCCGCGAGCAGCAACGAGGCTGCAAGCAAGAATCTTTTATCGATCATAGTCTGTCTTTTTTGAGGAGACCGCCCGCCCCGGTTGGAGGGGCGGTCTCACAGGATGATTGTTGATTCGACAGTCGGCGGGCTATTTCCCGATAACCGAACTGAGTCGGATGTTTTGTTTTACAAAATTTCCGGAGATTGCGGCGGGACGTTCGGGCGTCTTTACGATCTGCGTGCTGGCGGGAGCTACCTCGATCGACGTCGGACGTTCACCCTGCAACGGGTTCTGGCCGAAGTTGACCGGCTTCCCGGAAGCCTCCTGCCAGAGGGCCTTCATCAGTTCCGGACCGCGGAGTTCGACGTAGTTGTTTGCCGGAGTCATCTCCCGCAGCTTCCGCGAAACGGCTGCTGCCGTATCTGCGTTGGGATCGTTCTCGGGGCTCACCAGCAGCAGGTGCTTCAGCTTCGACAGATAGTACAACTGACCGCTGAAGGTGCCGCTTGTGGGATCGTAGTCCGTCCAGACGGCCGTGTAGAGCGTTGTGAAGGTGTATCCCTGCTCAACATAGCTGTCATTGGGCAAGAATGCGATGATTCCATCATCGACATAGAGTCCTAACAAGCAGTATGCCGTTGAGAATATGCTCGTCGGAGCTTCCTCTGCCATGAAACGGGTGGATACGTAGTTCCCCTTATACTTTCCGATCACGGTGCTGACTCCGGGGTAGACTTGTCCCCTGTACCATTCCGAAACAAGGGGATCGTCTCCTTCATCCAGATAGCTTGCAACGGCCGTCAATCCATGAATATCGATCATGTCGGCATCGGGAGCGTCGTCTGCGGTATTCTCGTTGAACGTGACCTTCCCGAGATACTGGCGAATCGTTTGATTCTGCTGGTCGCTGAGATCCACGGCGTAGTAGTTCCATGTCGTATTGAACAGGTCCTCTTTCGGTACGGTTGCAATGGCGTCATCTGTCGTATAGATGATCTCCAGCGGGTTGGGATCGCCCTGCGTGGTCTGCTCGACGGCCACCGTCTTGCTGTAGAATCCGTTGTAGACGTTGACTAACAGCGTGTAGCTCGTTCCCTTGTTCAGGCCCGTATAGAAGGGCAGATAGCCGGAGCCGTTGATTGAGGCAATCTGGTCAGCCGTGAGCGCCTTTCCGAATACCTTGGCATATTCTCCCCAAATCGATTCGGGATAGGCTGTAAGATCTGAGGTCTTGAAGAGTCCGATATAGCCCGATTCGATATCCTGTCCGAAGATGATTCCCTTGATCGAGTTTTCAGGTGTATATCCGAGCGCCTCTTTCTCCCAGGTGAGCTCGGTGCGGACCGAGATCACCACCGGACGCTCCTCGTCGGCCGTAACGTATCCGAACGGGATGTAGGTGTATCCCTGCGACTTTCCGTCGGCATCGAAGATGCAGCTCACCAGTGTATAGACACCCGTCGCTTCCATCTGGACGTCGATGTTCCCCGATTCGGAGAGTTCTCCGGTGAAATCGATCTTGCCGTCCAGCATGTCGTTGACCTTCAGGTTGACGTCTCCGTCCGACAGCGAACCTTCGAAGATCGTGTACTTGATTTTGTCGACATCGGCACCGAGCGTGGCCGAGATCGTCACGATACCGTTCCGGGGCTCGCTCTTGGTGAGCGACACCGAGTAGTCGAAGAGCCGGGCGCCCGGCAGCATGATGCGCGTCATGGGGGTATTGGACCTGTAATAACTGCCATCCTTCCACAGCGTAGGCAATGAGAGTATAATAGCGTCACTTGGGAAGGTGATCACGCCGTTCACTTCCGTTCCATACAAGGTTGCGGAGGCATAGTCCGGGCAATTCTCCTGGCAGAACGAGAAAATGATGAATTTGCCGTTATCTTCGTACCCCACATCATTGATCTCCCAGCCGGTAGTCTGTGTGGGGAACCATACCTTCTCTTTGTCTGTGGCGTCGATAATCGTGTAAGTCGGCACGGAGGGAACATTCGAGAACTTCGTACCGATAATCAGACGCATGTACTCCTCGTCATAGATGTTCTGGATCCGGTAGTAGCCGGGCTTGTCGGCCCGCTCCCAGATGATGACATCCTTCTCGGCATTGGGTTGCCCGCTGGGCTGGATGTTGCTGCCCATCATGGAAGTGAGGAAGTCATCGCGCCATTTTCCGGTCTGCTCGCCATTGGGGCCGATAACCTGTTTCCACTCGGCACGGGTGATGGTAAGGTCGATACCGGTGGGGTAGATGCCGTTCACGGCGATGTATGCTTCGTCGACTACGGCGATATTGACCTCGTAGGTTACGCCGATCTCAGCATCCGGAAAATTGATGTTGAATTCCTGTTCGAACTGTCCGTCCTCGAAAACGATGGGCTCCACCTCGAATACATTGGCGGGGCTGGCCGTCACGACGACCGGAACGGTGATCTTGCCCCGGTCATTCGTACGCTTGATCGTATAGCTCAGCGTGGTAGGATCCGCGGGGTCGAGGTCGCAGGTCGTGGGATTGACCTGCGTGGGGAAATAGACCCCGTAGGTGTCGGGCTGATTCCCCTTGCCGGGGGTATAGGTCACGTCGTCTTTGTTGCATCCGGCAAGGACGAACGTTGCAAGAAGCCCAAAGAACAAATATTGTATCTTCTTCATACTTTTCGATTTTGAAATGGTTGATCCTGTATCCCGGGGTGCGGATTAGCCGATCCAGGGCGTGACCTTGCCCGACGGGTCGGGGTTGTTGATCACGGCGGGGTTGTTTTGGGTCTCACCGCGAGTGATGACGAAGTTCCAGTAGGGAGCCACGCCTTCGCAGTTGAGCCGATAGGATTCGGGGGCATTGGTCCCCTCGTAACCGCGCTTGGTAGACATCTCCAGACGCTTCATGTCGAACATGATGATGCCCTCGCCCCAGAACTCGATCCGTTTCTGGAGCATCAGCTCCTCGACGAAACTCTCGACCGTGGAGGCTTTGCTCGAGCAGTCGTAGCTTCCGTCCAGAATCCGGTATTTCATGAAGCTGTTGAGCAGCTGGATGGCCTGCGGGAGGTTGCTGTGAGCTATGGCTTCGGCCTCGATGAAGTACATCTCCTCGACACGCATGCAGCAGTGGTCGGCGGCTCCGCCCACCTTGTAGTCGGCGTAGTTGCCCTGGGCCGGACGGAACTTGATGTTGGCATAATCCTTCAGGGTTTTGGAGAAGTGCGAGGCACCGTCCTCCCGGCAGCTCTTGTAGGCGTAGAAACTGCGGTCGGGATCGAGCCACGAGTGTTTCCGGAAGTCGTTGGACGGGATACTGTTGTAGAGCGACTTGCTGATGCCGCGGCCCACACGGTAACCGTACGAGGTCCACGACTCTTCGCAGCTCATGTGGGCCGTGAAGTTGAACAGGTTGTAGACGCTTTCACTCGGAAGGGCGAGACCCCAGATCCACGAATTGTTGGCCGAAGCGCTGTTGAATCCGTTGGTGGGATCCTCCCACTCGCTTTGGGTCAGGATCGTGCAGCCGCTGGCCGAGATGGCCTTGCGGGCATATTCGGCCGCCTTGGTGTAGGCCGCAGCATCGTTCTTGGCCGTACCGCGCTCGAGGTAGGCACGGGCCTGGAGTCCGTAGACGAGTGCCAGGCTGATGGCATACTTGTTCGGTGCGCTGTAGTCGGCCAGTAGCTCTTCGGCCTTGTCCAGGTCGGGGAAGATCACCTTGTCGTAGATGTCATCGACCTTGGCGCGGGGGTTGTTCTTGGCCTCGGCTTCGGTCGTGGTCTCCAGAACGATGGGGACACCCAGGCCGATCACGTCGCTGCCTTCGGTGTATTTGTTCTCCTTGAACTCGTACAGGCGGACCAGATCCAGATAGAACATCGCCCGATAGGCATAAGCGGAACCCAGATAGGCGCGATCGGTCGACGAGAGGTCCGTGGACCCGTCAATCAGACCGATGATGTCGTTGGCGGTCATGATCCACGTGTAGTAGTTGTCCCAGGTGAGCACGATGGCGGCGTAGTTCGATCCCAGGGCGTTGTTGGCTCCCCACTGGTTGAACCAGTCATAGCCCGTATCGCCGGTGATGACCAGGTCGCCGGTCATCGATTCCGTGGCGATGTGGATGGCCGGAAGGGAGAAGTCCCAGGCGTTGCCGCTTTCCGCATAGCCGAGCGAGTTGGCCATGACCAGAGCGGCCGGGATACCCTTGATCATGGCTTCGAGCGTTACCTGCTCCTCGGTAGCCCGGTCGGTGGGTTCCACTTCTTTGATACAACTGCTGAGTAATGCGGTCAGGGTAAGTATCGAGAGCGTTGTTTTCAGGATATTTTTCATATTGTGAGATTTTCCGGGTTACACATTAGAATTGGATGTTGATGCCACCGGAGATGGTACGGATCGGGGAGTACGTGGCCTGACTGGTCTGTCCGTTGTAGGAGTAGCGGGGGTCGAAGCCCTGACGCTTGGACCAGTAGTAGACGTTTTCGCACGAGAGATAGATGCGCAGCTTGTCGACCCCGAACTTCTGGGTGAACTTCGAAGGCAGCGTGTAGCCGAAGTTGATGTTCTGGAGGTTGAGGTAGCTGGCATCCGTCAGGAAGCGGTCCGACTGACCGTTCTGGTTCACGTCCTCATACTGCAGACGCGGAATGTTCGACGACGAGTTTTCGGGAGTCCAGGCCTTGAGCATGTCGACGTGCCAGTTTATACCCGTCGATCCGCTCTTGGGCGAGTACATGGATTCGGCATATCCCGAGTCGTAGGAGAGTCCTCCGATCTGGTAGGTGAAGTTGATGGAGAAGTCGAATCCGAAGAAGTTCACGCTGGTGCCGAATCCGCCGTAGAGGTCGGGAATAGGATTGCCGCAGAGGTAGTCCGTGGCACTGTCGTAATCGGTCGTGGTCGTACGCGTGACAACTCCGTTGGGATCGGTTTCGTCCATGTACCACATCGAGAGACCATCCTCCGAGACGCCTGCATACTTCTTCATGTAGAAGGTGTACATCGGGAGGTCCTGGCCGAAGAAGTAGATGCTGCTGGTGTAGCCGTCATAGCCGTCCACAGTCTTGGTGCGGCGCTCGGGCGGCAGCATGGTGATCTTGTTGCGCAGGTGGGTCATGTTGAGGTTGATGTCCCACTGTACACGCTCGCTGCGATAGGGCGTGACGTTGAGTTCGAGTTCGATACCGCTGTTGCGCATGTCACCCACGTTGGCGTAATACGACGAGTAACCCTTCGAAGGCGGAGCCGGGAAGAGCATGAGCATGTCGGTGGTCTTGCGGTAGAAGTATTCGATACCTCCCGAGATGCGGCTCTGCAGGAAGCTGAATTCGACACCGGCGTTGAAGTTGGTGTTGGTCTCCCAGGTGATGTCCGAAGCGCCCTTCGTGTAGAAGACCGTCGAGACCTCGCCGTTTGCGTTTTCGATCGTGTAGTTGTTCGTGTAGCGGTAGTCACCGATGTTGTCGTTACCCTGCGAACCGATCGAGGCCTTCAGTTTGAGCATGTCGAGCCAGCCGTGGGTGGAGTTCATGAAGGACTCCTTGCTGAGGATCCAGGCGGCACCCAGCGACCAGAAGTTACCCCAGCGATGGTCGGGGGCGAAGCGCGACGAGGCGTCGCGGCGGTAGGAGGCCGAAGCGAAGTATTTGCCGGCATAGTCGTACATCACGCGGGCGAAGTAACCTTCGTTGTTGTATTCGCTCGTGTAGGAGGATGCCGACTGCTTGTCGATGATGGCTCCGGCGAGTTCGGTGTTCTCCTGGGTGAGCATGTTGCTCTTCGACGCTCCGAGGTAGAAGTAGCGGTAGTCGTAGTATTCGTGACCGGCCATGACGTCGAGGTTGTGCAGGCCGAACGACTTGTTGTAGTTGAGGATCTGCTGGAGGTTGAATCCCAGCTGACGCGAGTGGGTCTTGCTGACGATACCCTTTTCTCCGGCGAACTGTCCGAAATAGGGATTTGAGACATCCGTTCTGCGGGTTTCGTCGAGCGAGAGACCGGCGTTGAAGGTGAACTTGAGATCCTTGAAGAAGTTGATGTCGAAGAATCCCGTGCCGTTGAA
This sequence comes from uncultured Alistipes sp., assembly GCA_944320625.1. Lineage (GTDB taxonomy): Bacteria > Bacteroidota > Bacteroidia > Bacteroidales > Rikenellaceae > Alistipes. The sequence goes on along the minus strand of CALUIG010000061.1, from coordinate 903 downwards.
GGCGTTGCCTTCGCTGCGGAGGGTATTCAGCCGCGTGTCGGAGAGGGCGTTCGTTCCGGGGAAGATCGGACGGGAAAGATTGGCGTTCATGCCGTCGCCGTAGTCGAAGAGGGTGATTCCCTCCTCGGTGGTCATGATCTTGCCGTTTCCGTCACGCACGTAGAGCGGATAGATCGGGCCGACCATCGAGGAGAACGCGAAGACGTTGCCCGTCGAGTTCGACTGACCGCGGGAACCCTCGCCGGTATTGGCTTCGAGCTGGTTGAAGGTGAAGTTGGCGTAGCTGGCATTGGCGCCGACCTTGAGCCACTTTTTCGCCTGATAGTCGGCCTTCAGACGGGCCGTATAGCGCTCCATGTCGGAGTTGTAGGCGATACCCTCGTTTTTGAGGTATCCGAACGAGGCGTAGAACGAGGCACGGTCGGTCGATCCGGCGACGCTGGCGTTGTACTCCTGTCGGAGCGACGTGCGGAAGGCCTCGTCCACCCAGTCATCGGGCGTAAGCAGGTATTCCTGTCCGTTGATCGAGACGATGTTTCCGAGCGTGGCCAGGGGGTTGACCTTTCCGTCCGTACCGATGAACGACTGTCCCTGGGGAACGGAGAAGACCTGATAGCCCAGACCTCCGACATCGCTCGAGCCGGTCAGGTTCTGGTTGGCCTGGATGTGGGCAGCGGAAGCGCTCATGCCCTGGGCGTTCATGTAGTAGTTCTTCAGGGCCGAGTAGTGGGTTTCGTAGTATTGTGCGGGGTTGGTGATGTACTCGTAGGACTTGAGGGCCCGGGAGTTCACACCCCATTTGGCATCGATGGTCACGACGGCCTCCCGCGAGCGGGCCTTTTTGGTCGTGATGATGACCACGCCGTTTGCGCCTCGGGCACCGTAGAGGGCATTCGAGGCGGC
>CALUIG010000060.1 GCA_944320625.1 uncultured Alistipes sp. | reverse complement strand
TGGTGCGTATGCGGGAACATGTCCACCGGCTGCACCGCCTCCACGCGGTAGGCACCGTCCAGCAGCGCCAGGTCCCGGGCCTGCGTCGCCGGATTGCAGCTCACGTAGACAATCCGCTCCGGCGCAGCACGCAGGATCACGTCGATCACCGGTTCATCCACACCGGCCCGCGGCGGGTCAAGGATGATGACGTCCGGATGCCCGTTTGCCGCCACGAAGGCATCGTCCAGCACCGCCTTCATGTCCCCGGCGTAGAAGGTCGTATTGCGGATGCCGTTCAGTTCGGAATTGACCTTCGCGTCGGCGATCGCCTCCGGAACATATTCGATACCCACGACCCGCGCACAGCGTGCAGCACAGAAATTGGCGATCGTACCCGTACCGGTATAGAGGTCGTAGAGCGTATCGCCCGGGTGCAGGTCGGCGAACCGCCGCGCCACCTTGTAGAGCTCGTAGGCCTGCGTCGAATTGGTCTGATAGAAGGATTTCGGGCCCACCTTGAAACGGAGACCCTCCATCTCCTCGATGATGTGGTCCTTGCCGCGGTAGCACACCGCGTCGAGATCCCCGACCGAGTCGTTGAGTTTCGTATTGACAACGTAGAAAAGCGACGTGATCTGCGGGAAATGCGCCGACAGGTGGTCGAGCAGCGCCTCACGGCGAGACCGGTCATCGGACCCGAAGACCACGATCACCATCACCTCGCCCGTCGAGGCCGTGCGGATGATCAGGTTGCGCATCAGTCCCGTGTGCTCGCGGGCGTTGTGGAACGTATAGCCGTGTTCGAGGCAGAAGCGTTTGATTTCGAGACGGATCGCATTCGACGGATCGGGCTGCAGCCAGCACGTGCGGATGTCGAGCACCTTGTCGAACATCCCCGGGATGTGGAAACCCACGGCCGGGGAAGCATCGAGTGCGGCTCCGCTCTCGACCTCCTCGCGTGTCAGCCAGCGGCGGTCGGCGAAGGTAAATTCCAGTTTATTGCGGTAGAAGCGCGTCGCCGCAGAGCCCAGGCAGGGGGCGATCTCCGGAAGGGAGAGTTTCCCGATGCGCGTCAGCTGGTCGCGCACCTGCGAAGTCTTGAAGCGCAGCTGCTCTTCGTAGGGGAGGTTCTGCCACTTGCAGCCGCCGCACACCCCGAAATGTTCGCAAAAGGGCTCCTCGCGCAGCGGCGAGCGTTTCACGTAATTCACGACGTAGCCCTCCATGAAACGGCGCCGTTTGACACGGATCTGCACGTCCACCACGTCGCCCGGGACGGTCATCGGCACGAAGACCACCACGTCGTTCCAGCGTCCCATGGCCTTGCCTTCGGCGGCCAGGGTCGTAATTTCAAGCCCCTCGATCAGGGGGTAATTCGCTTTCTTTCTTGCCATCGGTTTCTGTGTTCGGGCTACAAAGGTAACAAAAAATCATTCGCCCTTCTGTTTTTTTATCCGCGACCGTGCCCGCACGCCCCCCAGCCAGAAACCCAGGGCGAAGGGTCCTCCGACCAGCACCACTACGGCCAGCACAAAATAGAACAGCAACTTGCCGATCACCCCCGGCACGGCATCCAGCGTCGTGCGAACCAGTTCATTGCCCGTTTCACGCAACTGCCCGACCAGGGCCTCCCGCTCGCGCGAGACATACTCCTGCATGCTCATCCGCTGGCGGTCGAGGTCGGCAAAGGCCTGGTCCACCGAAGTATCCATCGTCGAGATGAGCTGCGTCGCCTGGGCATTCAGTTCCGCGAGCAGCCGGTCCGAGAGTTCCGGAAGGTGTTCGGCCACCGCAACCATCCGTGAGAAATCTCGCTCCAACGAGTCGAGTTGCGCCCCGAGCTGCAAATGCAGGCTGTCCTGCGCAAGCCGCATCTCGAAAATGTCCTTCGACCAGCTCACGCTGTTCGAGAGCTGCTGCGTCTGTCCGCTCACGCGGTCGTTGACGTCGGCCAGCACCTCGGCAATCGATCCCGTGGCGTAGGCGTGCTCAACGCCGCTTTCATGCAGGTATTCCAACCATGCCAGAGTCGTATTGTCCGCCCCCGGCTCCCCGGTTCCGGGATCCTCCGCAAGCTGCCGGGCCACGAAGCGTTCCATCAGCGGATAGCGGTCCGCGGAGAGCGTCTGCCGCGCCAGGCGCTCCACCCGCCGGTCGAGCCGGGAAGCCGTCTCCCGCGCAATGGAACTCTGCGGTCCGAACAGCAGGGAATCGGGCGCAGAGGTGAAGAAACGCTCCATCCTCCGGCAGAGGATCCACAGATCGGCCAGCGCCACATCCGGGATACCCTGCATGGCGGCCGTCAGCGCAGCCTGTGTAGCGCGGATCTTCCACCGCACGGCAGCCACACGAACCCCCAGATCCGGCGACTCCGCGACAATCGAATCCGCAGCCCGGACCACCTCCCGCGACAGGTCGTAGTAGAATCCCCGCGTCAGGGTCCGCGTCTCCATCTGCTCCTTCGACAAGGGATCGCCCGTCGAAACCGAGACCTTCAGCAGCGAACACCCCGCCAGCAGCAATACGGCAAACAGCGTCGCCGCTCCTTTCATCCATCTGTTCATGAGACTTCCGTTTTCACGCCCTCCCGCAATTACCGGTCCAGAATCCGGTCCGCAGCCGCCGTCCGTCCGATTCCCGGAGATCCCGGCGGTGCTCCGGTCCGGAGGGGTCCCCTCCCACCGGTCTACGGACCCGGGAAATTCCGGATTCAGGCGCTTCCATCGGTTAAAGGTAGGCAAAATCCCGCAAAAAACGTTATCTTTGCCAAAAATAGGACGCACCCCGGCAAAGACGCTCCGAAACGGAATTCCGTCGGCTCCGCCCCGAGATTTCCGGCGTCACAGCCCGGACCGCGACCGCAAAACACTTGAACCATGAAGATCGCCTGTCTGCCCTTCAATCCCATACAGGAAAACACCTATGTCGTCTGGGACGACACGAAGGAGTGCATCATCATCGACGCCGGAAACTCCTCCCCCCGGGAGGATGCCGCCCTGGACCACTTCATCGACCAGCACGGACTCAAACCCGTACTGGCCGCCAATACCCACGGGCATTTCGACCATACGCTCGGCATCAGTCACCTCAAACAGCGCTACGGAATTTCCTTTGCCCTCTCGTCGAAGGACCGCTTCCTGCTCGACAACGCAGCCACCAGCGGCTCGATCTTCGGCGTGAAGGTCCCCGCCATGCCCGCCCCGGATCTCGATCTGGACCAGATGTCCGAAGTCCGGTTCGGAGACTCCTCCCTGCAGATCCTCCGCACCCCGGGCCATTCGCCCGGACATGTGGTCTTCCACGACCCCGTCTCGAAGTCGCTCTTCACGGGAGATACGCTCTTCCGCGAATCGATCGGGCGTACGGACCTCCCCGGCGGCGACTATTCGTGGATCATGCGCTCGATTCTCGATGTCATCGTCCCGCTCGGCGAGGAGCTCCACGTCTATCCGGGTCACGGTCCCGAGTCGACCATCGGTCACGAACTGCTCTACAACCCCTTCATCGTCGAGGTCCTCAACGAGGAGGTCAACTACCGCGACCGATGAAGGCCCTGATCCACCGAATCCTCTACCGCACCCTGTCGCTCGAAGGCTATCTGCGGGCCGTGAGCCGGTTGTTCTTCCTCTGGCAGCGACTCGGAATCGGGCGCTACGCCCCCGCCACCGAGTATGTCTACCACCTCCCGCAGCTCGTACGGCCCGGCGACACGTGCATCGACATCGGCGCAAACCTCGGGTACTATGCCCGTACAATCGCCCGCCTGGCCGGGTCCGAAGGCCACGTCTTCGCCGTGGAACCCGTCGCCCCGATCCGCCGGGTCCTCTGCCGCAACCTCCGCCGCTGCCGCAACGTCGAGATCCTCCCCTACGCCCTCGGCGCCGAGGAGAAGGAGATCGTCATGGGAAACGACTCGGCACGCGAAACCGGATACCTCGGGACCGGGCAGAACTTCGTCAACGACTCCGGAACCGCCACCGACGTGACCTTCACCGCCCAAATGCGGCGCGGCAGCCAACTCTTCGCCGCACTCCCGCGGCTGGATTTCATCAAGTGCGACATCGAGGGTTACGAAGGGGTCGTCATGCGCGAAATGCGCCCCTTGCTCGAACGGTTCCATCCCACGGTGCTGATCGAAACCGGCGGCGAAAACCGACCCGAAATCATCCGGCTCTTCACCGAACTGGGCTACAAGGGATTCACCCTCGAACACGGGCAGGAGATCCCCCTCACCCCCGCCGCAACCAAAGACATCATTTTCAGACATGCGCATTGACATCATATCCTCGGTTCCCGAACTGATGACCTCGCCCCTGAACGAGTCGATCCTCCGGCGCGCCCAGGAGAAGGGGTTTGTAGAAATCGTCGTCCATAATCTCCACGACTATGCGCACGACCGCCGCAAGACCACCGACGACTACCCGTTCGGCGGCGAAGCCGGCATGGTCATGAAGTGCGAACCGGTCTTCGAGCTCGTCGAGAAGCTCCAGAGCGAACGCCCCTACGACGAGATCATCTACACCTCGCCCGACGGCATGCGTTACGACCAGCACGAGGCCAACCGGCTCTCGACGCTCGAAAACATCATCATCCTCTGCGGACACTACAAGGGGATCGACCACCGCATCCGCGAGCATCTCATTACGCGCGAGATCTCGATCGGCGACTACGTCCTCACGGGTGGCGAACTGGCCGCCTGCATCATCGCCGATTCGGTCGTGCGGCTCATCCCCGGAGCGATCGGCGACGAGGCCTCGGCCCTGACGGACTCCTTCCAGGACAATCTGCTCGCACCGCCGGTCTACACCCGTCCGGCGGAGTTCCGTGGATGGAGGGTTCCCGACGTGCTGCTGTCGGGCAATTTCGCCGAGATCGAAAAGTGGCAGGACGAGCAGGCCTTCGAGCGAACCCGCCGTCTGCGCCCCGACCTGCTCGAAAAATAGAAGGGCCGGGAAAAGAGGCAAAAAGACCCGGGAAGGGATCGGGGCAAAGCCGGGAAAAGCCGGAAAAAGCCCGAAAATAAACGGAAAAACCGCGCAGGAGCGTTCCGGGAACCGCCCTTCCTCCAAAAAATTACGGTCATTATGAAATACTACCTCATTGCCGGGGAGCCTTCGGGCGACCTGCACGGTGCCAATCTCATCCTCGGTCTCCGGAAGGCCGATCCCGAAGCACAGTTCCGCTTCTGGGGCGGAGACCGTATGGCCGAAGCGGGAGGCAAAGCCAACTTACGAAAACACTACCGGGAGACGTCGTTCTTCGGCGTCGTACAGGTACTGAAAAACCTGGGGACGATCCGCCGCCAGATGCGCGAATGTCAGAACGACATCGCAGCATTCGCCCCCGACGTCGTGATTCTGATCGACTATCCCGGATTCAACCTGAAGATTGCCCGCTGGGCCCACAAACACGGACTGCGCACCTTCTATTACATCGCCCCGAAGGTCTGGGCCTCACGCGAGGGCCGCATCAAGGGGATTCAGCGGTATGTCGACCGGCTCTTCGTGATCTTCCCCTTCGAATGCGACTACTTCCCCCGGCACGGCATCGATCCCGTCTTCGAAGGGAATCCCCTGGTCGATGCCCTCGAAGCCCGGCGGGGCACGCTCCCCGCTCCGGAGGAGTTCCGGCACCGGAACGGTCTCGACAGCCGCCCGATCATCGCCCTGCTGGCCGGAAGCCGCCGCTCGGAGATCCGCAAGAACATGCCCCTCATGGCACGGCTCGCGGAGCGGTTCCCCGGGCATCAGTTCGTCGTGGCCGGCGTGCCGTGGCTCGACCGCGCATGCTACGAGGAGCACATGGCCGGAAGCGCAATCCGCTACGTCTGCGACCAGACCTACGAAACCCTCGCGGCTGCCGAGGCCGCCGTCGTGGCGTCCGGAACCGCCACGCTCGAAACCGCCCTGCTGGGAATTCCCGAAGTGGTCGTATATCGCCTGGCCCCGATCGAATATTACGGCATGCCGCTCGTCGTGCGCTGTCCGTGGGTGTCGCTCGTCAACCTCAACCTCGGACGCGAAGCCGTTGCCGAGGTGCTCCAGGCGAATCTCGACATCACACGCGCCGAACGGGAACTGCGTGCCATCCTCCCGGACGGAGAACGCCGCGAGAGAATGCTCGCCGATTTCCGGGAACTGCGTGCCGTCATCGGAGGACCCGGGGCCAGCGAACGTTTTGCACGCCGCATGGTCGAACTGCTCAAAAACCGCCAATCATGAAGATCATCTGCATCGGACGCAACTACCGCGCCCACGCCGCCGAACTCCATCACGACACGGGACTGGCCGAAAGCGGCTCGGAACCCGTCTGGTTCATGAAGCCCGACACGGCGCTGCTGCGCAACAACGACCCCTTCTACATCCCGCACTTCTCGCAGGAGGTGCACTACGAGTGCGAACTGGTCGTGCGCATCAACCGCGTCGGGCGGGCCATCTCCGAGCGCTTCGCACACCGCTACTACGACGAAGTGGGGCTCGGCATCGACTTCACGGCCCGCGATCTCCAGCGGCAGGCCATTGCCGAGGGACTTCCGTGGGAACGCGCGAAGGCCTTCGACCACTCGGCAGCCCTCTCGCCGCAATTCCTCCCCCTGGCCGAACTGGGCGGCGATGTCCGCAACCTTCATTTTGCCCTCGACATCAACGGCGAACGCCGTCAGACGGGCCATTCGGCCGAGATGATCTTCGACGTCGACCGCCTGATCGCCGCCGTCTCGCAATACGTCACCCTCCGCATGGGCGACCTGCTCTTCACCGGAACTCCGGCCGGAGTCGGGCCCGTAAAGCCCGGCGACAACCTCCGCGCCACGCTCGAAGGACACGAACTGCTCAACTTCGACATCCGCTAACCGAGGGGAGGGGCAGGCCGAGAGGCAGAGATCCTGGAACCCAGAAGCCCAAACGCTCGAAAATCGTTCCAAAAGCCCGGAAACCGCCCCCGAGATCCCCGAAAAACCGACACGATTCACCCAGTCACGACACATGCTGCTGCACGAAAAACTCAAGAACTACCGACTGCTCCTGGCCTCGCAGTCGCCCCGCCGCCGGGAACTCATCTCCGCATGCGGACTCCCCTACGAACTGGCCCCGAGATACGACTGCGAGGAGTGGTATCCGGCCGATCTGGCGGCCGAGGAGGTCCCCGTCTACCTCTCGCAACTCAAAAGCAGGGTCTATCCCGAAGCTCTCGCCCCGAACGACATCCTGCTGACGGCCGATACCGTGGTGGTGCTCAACGGCGAGGTCCTCGGAAAACCCCGCGACCGGGAAGATGCCGTCGAGATGCTCCACAGGCTCTCCGGACGGCGGCATACGGTCGTCTCGGGCGTCACCTTCCGGACCCCGGAGCGCACGCACTCCTTCGAGGCCCGGACGAACGTCTGGTTCCGGGTCCTCGACGACGAGGAGATCCAATACTACGTCGACACGTTCCAACCCTTCGACAAGGCCGGCTCGTACGGAATCCAGGAGTGGATCGGGTACGCCGCCATCCAGCGCATCGAAGGCTCCTTCTACAACGTCATGGGACTCCCCGTCCAGAAACTATACTCCGAACTGAACCAATTTCTCGATCAATGAAACGTACGTTACTGACCCTCTTCGCCCTCCTCGTCCTGCTGCCCGCCGCGGCCGACGAAGGCATGTGGCTTCCGAGCCTCATCTCCGCACGCATCGACGACATGCGCGCCAAAGGATTCCGGCTCTCGGCCGAAGACATCTACTCGATCAACCGCGCCTCGATGAAGGATGCCGTGGTGCTCTTCGACGGCGGCTGCACCGGGGAGCTCGTCTCCGCGGAAGGGCTGCTGCTCACCAACCACCACTGCGGATACGACGCCATCCAGCGCCATTCGACCGTCGAACACGACTACCTCACCCACGGCTTCTGGGCCCGTTCACGTGCTGAAGAGCTCCCCAACAAGGGGCTTAACGTACGGTTCCTGGTCCGCATGGAGGAGGTTACCGACCGCATCGCCGCCGGGGAGAACCCGGAGGAGATCATCGCCCGTGCCAAAGCCGAAGGAACCGGATACAGGGCTGACATCGAACAGATGTACTACGGCAACCAACAGTTCCTCTTCGTCTACGAACAGTTCAACGACGTGCGCCTGGTCGCCGCCCCGCCCTCGTCGATCGGCAAGTTCGGCGGCGATACCGACAACTGGATCTGGCCCCGCCACACGGGCGACTTTTCGATCTTCCGCATCTATGCGTCGAAGGACAACAAGCCGGCAGACTACTCGCCCGACAACGTCCCCTACCGTCCGAAAAAACACTTCACGATCTCGACCAAGGGTTTTCAGGAGGGGGATTTCACGATGATTTACGGATTTCCGGGCAATACCCAGGAGTACATTCTCTCGGATGCCGCAGCCTACATCGCCGAGCGTTCCGATCCGGCCAAGATCGCCATCCGCGACGGACGCCTCGAAATCATCTCCCGGGCCCAGGAGAGCGACCCCGCACTGCGCATCCACTACGCCGCCAAACACGCCTCAATCGCTAATGCGTGGAAAAAGTGGCAGGGCGAGGTGTTGGGACTGAACCGGATGAAGACCGTCGCCGCCAAACAGGAACAGGAAGAGGCTTTTGCCCGCGAGAATCCCCGCGGAGCGGAGCTCCTGCGCGAAATGAAGGCCGAATACAAACGGATCATCGACCCCTATTTCGCTCGTGAAATCACCGTCGAGACTCTCCGGGTGCTGCCCACCAGCTACACGGCCAAGGAGCGTGCCGAAGCCTTCTTCCCGGCCCGGCGGGAGACCGAACGGGCCCTGTTCCGCTGGTTGTTCGGGGAATATGCTCGGCGTTGTCCCGCAGAGTACCGGATCCCGGCATTCCTGGACGGAGTGGCTGCAAACGGATCGCCCGAAGCCTTTGCCGAACGGGTCTTCGAGGAGGTATGGGCCGGAGGCGAAACACCCCTGAACGACTCGTTGCGAAGCGACACGAAGCGAATGCTCGATCACATCACGTGGCTGCTGGGAACCACCCGGCTGCGCAACCTCACAAGCAAACGGCTCAACGAACTCTATCGGGAATACCTCCACGAGTTGCGGCAGACATGGCCCGAGCGGGCATTCTATCCCGATGCGAATCTGACGCTGAGGGTGGCTTACGGCGCAATTGCCGGATACGAGTATGCCGATGGCGAGTATCACAAGCCCCAGACGACCCTCGACGGCATTATCGCCAAAGACAACCCCGAGATTTACGACTACGACATTCCGCAGTCGCTGCGCGATCTCTACGCCTCGAAAGAGTACGGGCGTTGGGGTGTGGAGATCGACGGACGACGGACGGTGCCGGTCTGCTTCCTCGCATCGAACCACACCACGGGTGGCAACTCCGGATCGCCGGTGCTGAATGCCGACGGCGAACTGATCGGGATCAACTTCGACCGTACGTGGCGTTCGACGATGAGCGACATTGCGTTCGACCCCACGATCTGCCGCAACATCGCCGTGGATATTCGTTATGTACTGTTCGTGGTGGACCGCATCGGCGGAGCGGGGTATCTGCTCAAGGAGATGCGGATCAAATAGGCCTCTGCGGCCATTGCTCGAAACGGGGTGTGTTTCCGAAGCCGGAGACGCACCCCATTTCATCGAAAGGCCTCCAGGATTCCGCAAAGGGCACTCTCTCACGGCCCGGGATCGCCGAATCCGGGAAAAATCGGAGTTTTTCCGGGAAAAATTTTGCAAATCGTAAAATAGTGTCTATATTTGCAGGCCCGGAAGATAATTCGGGAGGGCGCACGGAGGTGTGCAATGCCCAGGTGGTGAAATTGGTAGACACGCTACTTTGAGGGGGTAGTGAACAATTGCGTTCGTGCAAGTTCGAGTCTTGTCCTGGGCACCATGAACCGCGTTAGATGAAAGTCTGACGCGGTTTTTCGTTTTCCAGGTCCGTACCGTGTCCGCATTTTTCCCGCATTCCTTTCATATGTAAAGAACAGATATTTCTATCCGGACGCCCAATTTTCCGTATTCCTGCAAATCGGAGACTTGTAAAAAACGTTTTCGGTTATTAAAAAAAATTCCAGCCTGAATCGTTGTGTTTTGTCGGCATTGGATAGGAAAATATGACCGATTCCGTATTTATGTAATCAGAGATTCATTTCCGGGTACTGTTAAAGGAGGCAAACATCTCATTCGTAAATGTCTTGCACAACGGATTCCTGTTTTTCCCTTTCATCCACAAAAGGCATACGGAAAGTATTTCCTTTTTGTTTTCTACGGGGATAGCCACACACTTGCTGTTTTTTTCGATACTGATCGGTGTCAGCATCGAATACCAATCCCCTGACGATATGAGACTCAAAATCAGGTTTGTGTCATTTACTTCTATTTGCGGAACTATATTCACCTTGTTTTTCATGAAAAAATGTTCGGTTATGCTCCTTGTGTGAGTTCCCTTCAACAGGGTGATGAAAGAGTATCCGCTTAGTTCATCGAGCGTAAGTATTTTCTTTCCGGCAAGAGGGTGTTTCTTACTCAATATTGCAGCCAAATAGGTCGATGCAAGCTCCAGGGATGAAACAGAAGACCGGAGTCTTTTGGGTTTATAGGTCACAGCCACATCTATTTTATTGTTTTGCAAACCATGTATAATCTCCTCAACCGTAGTAAACATAATTATGGTAAGCTTTACGTCCGGAAATTTTTCGGTGTATTTCATTATACATGGATTCAATATTTCCATCATGCTGAATGTCACTCCGATGGTCAATTTGCCTCGGTAGATATTGCTATTGGCGTTTATGCTCTGAATTCCGTCATCTATGCTTGAAGTAGCCTGAAGTGCATACTCGCGAAAAATCTCTCCGGATTCCGTCAGGAATACCTTCTTCCCTATGCGCTCGAACAAACGGCAGTTCAGTTCTTCTTCAAGTTGTTTGATACTGATTGACAACGCACTCTGAGTGACAAACAATGCTTTTGCCGCTTCCGTAAAATGAAGAATGTCCGCAAGTTTTAAAAAGTATTTTATCTGCGTGAGTTCCATAAAGCATATTTATGTATAGGATAAAAATGATTAATTGTGTAAATATAACACTTCTGATCCAAATATGCTACTTTTGTCGGGTAATTAAAAAAACAGAAAAATGAAAGTTGTAAGATTCTTAAAGAACTGGAGCCTTATCATCGCAATTTTCACAGGAATAGCAACATATTTCATATATACGTCTATCCCTGCCTTGAACCCGACTCATCAAATAGCATCGAAAGCCATTGAAATCATACAGTCCATATTGATCTTCGCAATGCTTTTCATTACGTTTTGTCGTGTGAATCCCAAGAAGCTGCGCCTGTGCAAATGGCACCTGTTCCTCCTTTTGTTTCAATGCGGAATGTTCGGCCTTATTGCGTGCATCCTGTTCTTTTTACCGCAAACCGGACTGAGGGTAACCATGGAAGGCGCCATGATTTGTCTGATTTGTCCTACCGCAACTGCCGGAGCCGTCATTACCAAAAAACTCGGCGGCAACATAGCGCACATAACAACCTACACCATCCTAATCAATATTGCCAATGCCATTCTGATTCCTGTGATCGTACCGTTTATTCATCCGAATCCCGAATTGGATCTCTTCAATTCCACGATTCTACTTTTGGGTAAAGTGTTCCCATTGCTGCTCTTGCCGCTTTTGGCAGCCATATTGCTCCGATACCTTTCTCCCAAATTGCATTTTATCATATCTCATTATCATGAATTGAGTTTTTATCTCTGGGCGGTTGCGCTTGCACTTGCAATGACCGTCACGACACGAAGCATCATGCATTCAGAAGTTTCATTTGCTACGGAAATATGCCTGTTCGTGGTATCGTTGGCGTCCTGCCTGTTTCAATTCTATTTTGGACGCAAAATCGGCAAAAGATTCAACGATCAGGTCACCGCAGGGCAATCCCTCGGACAGAAAAACACCGTGCTTGCCATATGGATGGGATATACGTTCTTCACACCCATCACTTCCATAGCCGGCGGTTTCTACAGCATCTGGCACAATGTTATCAACTCCTACCAGCTCTATAGGAAAAGAAAAGAAAACACGAATTAATAATGCCGCTGTCACGATGGCAGGAGGACCGATATGGTTCGCTTGTCAAAGTTGCTGCCTGGTACGGAACTCCCTGGGTGAAAGACCTGTATTCTTTTTGAAGAAACGACTCAGGTAAGAGGAGTCCGGGAAATGGCATGCGGTGGCAATTTCGGCAATGGA
>CALUIG010000059.1 GCA_944320625.1 uncultured Alistipes sp. | reverse complement strand
CGATTCCGTTGAGCAGCAACTCCCCGATGTTGGCCTTTCTGCTGGGAATGAAGAGGTGCAGCGACTCCGAAGCGCGTGTGAGGGCAACGTAGAGCAGGTTGATGCTGTCGACATGCGCATAGACCAGTTCGTGATAATACTCCTTCGAGAAGGCCGAATCGGCCATCTCCTTGCGGTAGCGTACCGGAAACGCCCCGATTCCTTCGGCTTCGGCCCAGACGATGTCCTGGATCGAGCCGCTCATGGGCTCCAGCTGCCAGGAGCAGTAGGGGATCAGCACGACGCTTTTTTCGAGACCTTTCGCCTTGTGGATGGTGGAGATTTCGATTGTCGAGACGCTTTCGCCGACGCTCAGCGAACGGTTGCAGCCCGTTTCGTCCCACCAGCGCAGGAAGAGTTCGATGTCGGCGATCTTCGTGGCACAGAAGGTGATGATCTGGTCGTGAATGGCCTGGAGATAGGCCGTCTGTTGTCGGTCGTCCTGGAGTCTGAACTCCATGACGATGCGTTCGAAGGCCTCTTCGGGCGAGAGCAGGCGGATGGCCCGGAAGAACTCCTTTTCGGATTCGCCCGGCAGGGCATCGAATTCCCGTCCGAGATAGTGGTTGAAGAGGGCGCGTGCAAGGGTGTCGGCGGGATTCAGGGCCAGTCGCAGTGCCGCGGTGACGAACGACGTGACGGGGGCATTCCCCACGATGAGGGCCTCCTGGGTCATGACGTCGAAACGGTAGCGCGGATCGGTATTCCGACGTTTGAAGTCGAGGAGCTCGGCGGCAATCCTGGCTCCGTCCGCGGCGCGGCGCACCAGGATCAGCATGTCGCAGGGCCGGAATCCCCGGTCGAGCAGCGCACAGATCCGTTCGACGACCGGCGGCCGTGTGTCGAACGTCTCGATCGAGACGTAGCCCGGGTTCCGCTTCTTCAGACAGGGCTTCTGGATATGTGTTTTGTAGGCATTGGCGAGGGTTTCCCCGAGCCGGTCGGCGTCGGATGCGGGGATGCTGCCGTTCGCGACCGCCTGGGCGAGCACCTTTTTCAGCCGGAGGGTGTCGATCCGGACGATCTGTGCGATGATGTGGTTGTTGAAGGCCACGATCTGCGGCAGACTGCGCCAGTTCTCGCACAGGGGGACAATCTCCGTATTGCTGGTCCCCAGGGCTTTTAGGGCCTCCTCCTGGAGGATCCGCCAGTCGCCGCCGCGCCAGCGGTAGATCGACTGCTTGATGTCGCCCACGAGCAGTACGGAGGTCTCCGCAGACTGGGCCATGGCATTTTGCAGCAGCGGGAGGAAATTCTCCCACTCCCGGACCGAGGTATCCTGGAATTCGTCGATCATGAAGCGGTCGAAGCGGTTTCCGACCTTTTCGTAGATGAACGGTGCATCGTTCTGATCGATGAACTCCGCGAGGAGGTACTTGGTTTCGGAGAGCAGCATGAGATTCTGCTCCTTGCAGAGTTGCTGTACGCGGGCGTAGAGATCGGTGAGGAGCGCGAAACTGCGGTAGTTTTCGTGCAGCAGGGTGTAGGTGTTTCGGTGTCGGCTGTTTTCGTCGTAGAGCCTGCGCATCCGGCACAGCAGGGGCCGCAGCTGCGGGGCGAGGTTGCGGGAGGGTGAACCGCTCTTTCCCCAGCACGCCTCCGATTCCGTTGCATCCACGACCCGGCTGCCGTAGGGTTTGAGGGCTCCTTCGGCTGCGGTGTAGAACCACATGGCGAAGCCCTTCGACTTGCTGGGGAAATCCTCCGGGGAGAGATCCGCCCCGGAGATGATCCCGACGGCCTGTTCGGCGGTCTTGCGGAACTCCCTTTGGGTGGCTTCGACGGGTTCCCAGGCCCGGGAGACGATCCCCTTCAGCTCCTCGCGCGAACGTTCGAGCGAGAGTGCCGACTTGTTCTTCTCCTTGAAGATCTCGCCGGCGAGCGCGAGGATTCCGTCCCGGATGTCCCATTTGCGTCCCTCGTCGATGCGCTCCTGGACGAACTCCGAGAGCCAGCGCTGGAGATCGCGGTTGACGGTGATCTGTTCGATCAAGGCGTCGGCGCCCTTGGCGAGCACCGACGAGGTTTCGATCTCGACGTTGTAGTTCAGGTCGATACCCAGTTCCCGGATGAAGGCTCTCAGAATCCGCTGGAAGAAGGTGTCGATGGTCAGGACCGTGAAGTGCGAATAGTCGTGCAGGATCTTCGAACGCACCCGGACGGCACGCTGGCGTATGGTTAGCTCGTCGAGCGAGAGGATCCGGCAGAGATTTTCCCGGCCCCGGAGGTAGTCGCTGGGTTCGCCGGAGGCCAGGTTGTGAATCTCCTTCAGAATCCGGGTTTTCATCTCTTCGGTGGCCTTGTTGGTGAATGTGACGGCCAGGATGCGACGGTAGAGATCCGGATCCCGGATCACGTCGAGGACATATTGGAAGGCCAGCTGGTAGGTTTTTCCGGACCCGGCGCTGGCATTCAGAATTTTTGCTCTTGGAGTTGTTTCCACTGTTCGGAATATCATTTCGCCCAGGTAAAAGTACGAAACAAAACCCGAATTTCACAAGAAATTCGTAAATTAGCCGGACCAATCAGAATCGAGAAATGAAAAAAAATCTGTTTATTCTGCTGTTGACCGTGGTTTTCGGTGCGGCGCAGGCCCAGACTCCGGCGTCGGAGGGGGAACAACGCGAATGGCTCACCTCGTTCACGGCCGTGGAGGTCACGGCGCCGCTTGACATCCGCTTCATCCGGGTCCCGGACAGCGAGGCTCCGAAGATCATCTACGATACGAAAGGCTCCTATACGACCCGCTTCCGGTTCGAGGTCCGGGACAAGGTGCTTCGGATTTCGGAGCGCCCCGATTCCCGGCGTTCGGAACGTACGCAGGTGGCGGTCTACTACAACTCGCTGGAGCGGATTGCCATTGCGGATGCCGTGGCGACGTTCGACAGCACGCTGGTTGCGACGGTCCTCGACCTCACGATCGGGGGGATGGCCCGGGTGACGGCTCCGATGGAGGTCAAGGACCTCAAGCTGGAACTCACGGGCAAGAGCCAGGCGACGCTGAACGGTACGGCACGTTACCTGTCGCTCTTCCTCTCTTCGGGGACGCTCGATGCCGTACGGCTGGAGGTGATGTCCGCGGAGGTCAATGTGACGAGTTCGGGCTCCGCCTCGCTGTGGGTGACGGACCGTTTCGAGGGCAAGACCTCGACGGGCGGCAAGATTGTCTACAAGGGCTCTCCGACGATCATCCGCGGCGGTACGAAGTTCATGGGCGGGGACATCACGCATCTGGATGAGTAACGGCCGGCAAGTCCCGCTCTCCGGGCCGGTATGGCACGGGGCGGGACTTCCGGTGAAACAGCCGATCCGCTCATGAAGAGTTTCCTTTACGAGGTCGCGGAGGACCTTTACGCCCGTTACGGGGAGGGTTTGTCGGAACGCTGCGTGCTGTTTCCGTCCCGTCGTGCGCGGCTTTTCTTCATTGATGCCCTGTCGCAGATCGTCGGGCGTCCGATGTGGCAGCCGACGTGGACGACGATCGACGACCTGATGGTCGAGATTTCGGGCCTTCGGTCCGGGGATCGCGTGCGTCTCATTGCGGAGCTCTACAAAATCTACTCGGAGTACCATGCCGAACCGTTCGACAAGTTCTACTTCTGGGGCGAGATGCTCCTCACGGACTTCGATACGATCGACAAGTACGGCGTGGATGCCGACCGGCTTTTCCGCAATATCACGGACATCAAGGAACTCGAGGCCGACATTTCGTACCTTACCCCGCAGCAGTTGCAGATTCTGAAGGCCTTCTGGTCGACGCTCGGCGACGGGGAGGACCTTTCGCAGGAGAAGCAGCGTTTTCTGGCGATCTGGAAGACCCTGGGGCCCGTCTACCGCCGGTTCCGCGAGCGCCTTGCGGAGCTGGGCATCGCCTACAACGGCATGATCCAGCGTGCGGCGGCCGACCGGCTTCGTGCGGGGAGTTTTTCGTTCCCGGAGCCGCGGCGCTATGTCGTGGCGGGGTTCAATGCCCTGTCGGAGTGTGAGAAACAGCTTTTCCGCTTTTTGGCGACGGCCGCCGAGACCGATTTCTACTGGGATTACGACACCTATTACAAGGATGCTCCGGAGCAGGAGGCGGGGATGTTCGTGCGTGAGAACGTCGTGCAGTTCCCGCCGCGGGGTGAGATTTCACACGACAACATGGCCTCGGAGAAGAGCTTCACTTCGGTGGCTGCGGCGTCGAATGCCGTGCAGTGCAAGTACGTGGCCCGCATCCTGAACGATCTGGCTGCCGCCGGTCCGCTCGACAAGCGTACGGCGGTGGTGCTGACCGACGAGAATCTGCTGCTGCCGTTGCTGTACGCCCTTCCGTCGGGGATCCCGAAGGTCAACGTCACGATGGGTTATCCGTTGCGGACGAGTCTGGCCTACACCTTTGTCGACCGCCTTGTGGAGCTGCAGGCCCGCCGTCGTCGGAAAGGCGAGGGGTGGAGCTTCTACCACGCCGATACGGTCGGGATTCTGTCACACCCCTACGTGGCGGAGAGCGATCCCGAACGCACGCACCGGATGCAGGAGGAGATCGTCCGTGAACGGCGCATTTCGGTCGATGCCGCCTGGCTCGGGTGCAACGATCTGCTGCGGCTGATCTTTTCGCCGGCCGTGACGTGGCGCGATCTTTCGGACTGGCTGCTGCGGGTGGTCGGGGCCGTGGCGCGCATTCCCTACGAAGGGACGGACGCACGTCAGCGGGTGGAGTTCCTGGCCGTGATTGCCGAAGAGCTGACCAAACTGCGCAATTCCCTCGACGCGTGTGACATCGAACTGACTCCGGAGGTCTATGCGTCGCTGCTGCGCCGCCACCTCCAGACGCTGCGCATTCCTTACGAGGGCGAGCCGCTCGAGGGGATTCAGATCATGGGCATCCTCGAGACGCGCAACCTCGATTTCGAGAACGTGATCCTGCTGTCGATGAACGACGACAATTTCCCGGGCAACCACATGACCCAGGGGTCGTTCATTCCCTACAATCTGCGTGCGGCCTACGGGCTTCCGACGCCGGAGCACCATGAGGGGGTCTATGCCTACTATTTCTATCGGTTGCTGCAGCGGGCCCGGCGGGTTTGGATGCTCTACTGTGCGCGCGCCGACGACAAGTCGACGGGCGAACCGAGCCGTTACATCTATCAGCTGGACTACGAGAGCAACTTCCCGGTCGACACGGTCGAGGTGGGTGTGGACGTGAATCTGGTGGAGACACCTCCGATCGAGGTGGCGAAGGACGAACGGGTGATGCGGAGCCTGGCCCGTTTCACCGATCCCGACTCCCCGGCGACCCTTTCCCCGACGGCCTTTTTCCGGTATGTGGCGTGCCCGCTTCGGTTCTATTTCTACTCGGTGGCGCACCTGAAGAGTGACGATGAGATTTCGGAGGAGGTCGATGCGCCGATGTTCGGAACGATTCTTCACGCCGCGGTGCAGAAACTCTACCAGCGGATCGTCGGGGAGGCGCATCCGGGAGAGACGCTTCGGGCGCTGCTCCGCACGGGAGAGGTTGCGGCAGCCGTCGATGCGTCGATCAACGAGAATTACCTGAACGACGTGTCGGCTACAACGGCCGACTATACGGGCAACCTGCTGCTGGTCCGGGACATTGTGATCCGCTACCTGCGGGGCGGAGTGATTTTCTACGATGCGGCGCACGACGGATTCCGGGTGGAGGGGCTGGAGGATCCCGTGGCCTACGGGTTTGCTTTCCGCACGGCGGACGGGACGCTTCGCCGCATGAAGTTTGCGGGCATTGCCGACCGTATCGACCGGCTGGACGACGGGACGCTGCGTGTGGTGGACTACAAGACCGGGACTCCTCATCTGGAGTTTGCGGGAATCGAACCGCTCTTCCGCGGGGAGGGGAAACAGCGCCTTTCGCACATCCTGCAAACGCTGCTCTATGCGATGATGCTCTACCATACGCGGGGTGTGGATGCCGAACCGACGCTCTACTACGTGCGTGCGATGAACCGTCCGGACTACGATCCGCGGCTTTACGATAAGGAGTTGAAGACCCGCGGGTTACGTTATACGCACTATGCCGCGTGTTTCGAGGAGCTGGTCGGCGAGACGCTGGCCGAACTGTACGATCCCACGGTGCCGTTCCGGCAGTGCGCCGATCGGGATACCTGCCAATATTGCGACTTCAAGGGCATCTGCAGGCGGTAGCCGATCCGATTGGGAAATGAAGTCCCGCAACACCGGATCGGAGCTGCGGGACTTTCCGTTTTTGAGCGGTTTGCGGGGCGTCGCCACCCGAGGGTCTCCTTCATGAGCGGGAAGATCGGCCGAAGGAGCGGATTGTGGCGGCAGTTGTCCGAAATTTTCATCGGGAGGCCGAAATGAATGGTCGGTTAAAGATCCGATTTTCCCGGATTTTGCAATATAATCTCCGGAATTGTATTATCTTTGGAGTGGATTCGAACCGAAACCCTGAAAACACCTCGCACGATGAAAACACGCAGAATCTGGAACGTGTGCCTGCTTGTTGCGGCACTGCTTCTCTCTTCCTGTGCGGTACACCGGGTGCCCGGTCCGCCGCACCGCCCGCCTCATGAGGTTCCGCCTCCTCCGGGTCATGGTCCTCAGCGCCCGAAACCCCCGAAGCCTCCCAAGAACAAGAAGCAGAAACCTCCCAAACCTCCCAAACCGCCGAAGGATCATCCGCAGCCGCCGCGCGGTCCGGAAGGCCCGGAAGCTCCGAATCGGGGCCCCGAAGCGCCGCTGGAACGTCCGTCGCGGTAGGAGCCGGATGCCGCTTGTTTTGCACCCCGGACCGGAAACGGTCGCGGGGTGTTGTGTTTCAGAGTTTGACGACGAAGTAGGAGGCACCGCTGCGTCGCGCGGCCTCGATGCCGATGGGGGAGTCCTCAAAGATAAGGGTTTCGCGCGGCGAGCATCCTTCACGGCGCATGGCCTCCAGAAAACAGTCGGGATGGGGCTTTGCCCGGGGGATGTCGGGTCCGGCGAGGATGCCGTCGACCCGGCCGAGCGGTGCTTCGGGCCCTGTTTCCGCACCCTTATCCGCTGCTGCCGTCTCGGTTGCCGCCTCCCTTTTCTCCTCGGGACCTCCGATCCCGAGGTGACGCATCACATGGTCAATGTTGGCGCGGCTTCCGGTCGAGACGATCCATACGCGCCCGCCCTGGGCCTGGAATTGACGGCAGAACTCCCACAGCGGACGGTTGAGCCGTACCGAGTCGAAAAACGAAGGGTAGAGGGCGATCTTGCGCAGCCGGAGCCGTTCCCGCTCGGCGGGATCGGCGATCCCGAACCGTGTCAGAAACTCCTCGCAGCGCATGCCGAAATAGTTGGCCTCATACTCCTCTTCGGTGAGCGGGTATCCGGCCTCTCCGAGGGCCGCGACGTAGGCCAGCGTGTTGGCCCGGCGGGTATCGGCCAGCGTGCCGTCGAAATCGAGCAGGATCAGTCGGATGCGGGTATCGGTCATGGTTGCGGAGGTGTTGTGTCAGTCGAAGGATTGCATGCCTGACTGGGCGAGCCGCATCAGCCGCTGGTACTCTCCCGGAGTCAGTTCCATGAAGAAGTAGTGGACGGGGTCGACCCGCATGCCGTCCTTGCGGACTTCGTAATGGAGATGCGGGGCGAGCGAGAGTCCGGTATCTCCCGAGAGGGCGATGATGTCGCCGCGCCGGACGCTCTGCCCCTTGCGGACGTTGATTTTCGAGAGGTGGCTGTAGGAGGTTTCGTATCCGTTTCCGTGGTCGATCACCACGGTTTTGCCCTGGGTTGAACTGCGCGACGAGACGTCGCGGACCACCCCGTCGGCCGTAGCGAAGACGCGCGAACCTTCGGGAATGGTGTAGTCAACCCCCTGGTGCGCCTGGAGGGTTTTGAAGAAGGGGTGGATGCGCATGCCGTAGGAGGCCGTGAGAAGTGTCAACTGCTTGTTGATGACGGGCTGGATGGTGGGGATGTTGTCGCAGCCGCGGCCCACGGTATCGATCCGGGCCTGCAGGGCGAGGTAGGTGTCGCCCAGTTCGACGAGTCGCTGCTCCATGTCGAGCACACCTTCGCGGAGTTCGCGTTTGAGTTGGCGGGTGGAGCGTCCGACGATTTTTTCGTAGGTGGCGGTCTGCCGTTGTTCGAGTTCGGCGTTGAAGTCGTAGGGCTCCGACTCGAAGAGGATCCGGAAGACGTTGCGGTCGCGTTCCGAGAGGTTTTCGAGCACCAGGGCCAGTGAGTCGTAGCGTTGGGAGAGGGTCTCGTACTCCTGGCGCAGCCGGTCGGTGGAGTGCTTCATCTGGTATTCGAACGGGGTGTCGAAGAAGATCGAGAACCCGACGTAGTAGAGCACGGCGACCCCGAACCAGACGAAGAGGTGTACGGTTGCTCGGATGATGCGCTGTTTGCGCCGTTTGCGCCTGCGGAGGCGTTCGAGATCCTTTTTTCCGGCCATGATCAATACTTTTCGAAGTTGGTTTCGCGGAGGTTCTCCATGAGCCGTTCATACTCTTCGGCCGACATGTCGCGGTTGAAGTAGTTGATCGGATTGACCGGTACGCCCCGGTGTATGACCTCGTAGTGGAGGTGAGGGCCGGTGGACCGTCCGGTATTTCCGGTCCGGGCGATGATCTGCCCGCGCACGACCGAATCGCCGGGTTTCACGAGCACGTCGCTCAGGTGGGCATATCGGGTTTTGTATCCGAATTCGTGGTTCAGCAGCACCTGGTGTCCGTACCCGCCGTTGTATCCTGCGGACTGGGCGAGTTCGACGGTTGCGTCGCCCGTGGCGTAGACGGGGGTGCCGCGGTCGCATCCGAAGTCGACTCCGGTGTGTGCGACCACGCGGTGCAGGACGGGGTGGTAGCGGCGGGGGTTGAATGCGCCGATATGGTTGTTGTGCAGGGCCTTGCGGTCGATGGGCCAGATGGCGGGGACGGCCGAGGCGAGCTGTTCCTTGTTGCGGGAGAGGAGCTGGAGTTCATCCATCGAGACGGACTCGAGGTAGAGCGTGCGGGCCAGGGCGTCGATCCGCTGCCAGGTCCCGACCATCAGGGGTGCGTATTCGTCGTCGGCCATGGAGGCGTATTTCGAGTCGGGATAGGGTTGCCAGACTCCGGGGATCGAGAGCGTATCGGTGGAGAAGAGTGCGCGGTAGACGTAGCTGTCGCGGTGGCGGATCTCGTCGACGCGGCGCTGGGCGGAGCGGATGCGGTCCTGGAGGATGCGGTATCGGATGACCGTTTCACGGTTGTCGCGCAGGATGCGGTACATCTTGGGCGTGTAGAAGAAGTAGGAGAAGAGTACGTTGGCGATCGACACGAGGATGAATCCGATGAGAATCTTGCGGATCATCCGGTAGGTTTTGAGCCGGAAGGGGGCCGTGACGACATCACGGGTAAGCACCTGAGCCTCGTGCGAGAGCTCGCCGGCACCGGCCCGGAGTGCCCCGGTATCGAATCTGTGTCGTTTTTGGCCCATTGTGGAAAAAACTCTTGGTAGGGGATGCAAATTTAGTTTAAAATGTGTAATTTTGCAACCCGAATCAGGAACGCGAAAAAAGGATAAATCGATATATGATGGAGTCAAATAAAATCAGACAGGCCTTTCTGGACTTTTTCGAGTCGAAGGGTCACGCAATCGTCCCTTCGGCACCGATGGTGGTGAAGGGCGACCCCACGCTGATGTTCACCAATGCGGGCATGAACCAGTTCAAGGACATCTTCCTGGGGAATGCGCCGCGGAAGTACCCGCGTGCGGCCGATACGCAGAAATGCCTGCGCGTGTCGGGCAAGCACAACGACCTGGAGGAGGTCGGGCACGACACCTACCACCACACGATGTTCGAGATGCTGGGCAACTGGTCCTACGGCGACTACTTCAAGAAGGAGGCGATCGAGTGGGCTTGGGAGCTGCTGCACGACGTCTACAAGCTGCCTGCGGACCGGATGTACGCGACGGTGTTCGAGGGTTCGGAGGAGGACGGAGTTCCGTTCGACCAGGAGGCCTACGACTACTGGAAGCGCTTCCTTCCGGAGGACCACATCATCCGCGGCAACAAGCACGACAACTTCTGGGAGATGGGCGAGACGGGCCCGTGCGGACCCTGCTCGGAGATCCACTTCGACCTGCGCGACGAGGCGGAGATTGCCGCCAAGCCGGGCCGGGAGATGGTCAATGCGGGGCACCCGCAGGTGATCGAGATCTGGAACCTGGTGTTCATGCAGTTCAACCGCAAGGCCAACGGCTCGTTGGAGGAGCTTCCGGCGCGCAACGTCGATACGGGTATGGGCTTCGAGCGCCTTTGCATGATCCTGCAGGGCAAGAAATCGAATTACGATACGGATGTCTTCCAGCCGACGATCTCGCGTATCGCGGCCCTCTCGGGCAAGCGCTACGGCGAGGATGAGAAGGCCGACGTGGCCATGCGCGTGATTGCCGACCACCTGCGCGCCATTGCCTTCTCGATTGCCGACGGACAGCTTCCGTCGAACGTCAAGGCGGGCTACGTGATCCGCCGTATTCTGCGTCGTGCCGTGCGCTACGGCTACACCTACCTGGGCTTCACGGAGCCGACGCTCTGCCGGCTGGTTTCCGGACTGGTGGAGCAGATGGGCGGACAGTTCCCCGAACTGAAGGCGCAGCAGACCCTCATCGAGAAGGTGATCGAGGAGGAGGAAGCCGCATTCCTGCGGACGCTGGCCACGGGTATCAACCTGCTGGACGGCGTGATCGCCCGCACGAAGAAGGAGGGTGGCAGCCGTATTTCGGGCAAGGATGCCTTCGAGTTGTACGATACGTTCGGCTTCCCGATCGACCTGACGGAACTGATCGCCCGCGAACAGGGCGTGGAGGTGGACCTCGAAGCCTTCGAAAAGGAGCTGCAGGCCCAGAAGGAGCGCTCGCGCAACGCCGCAGCCGTCGATACGGACGACTGGGTGGAGCTCTTCCCGATCAAGGAGAGCGTTTTCACGGGCTACGACACGCTCACCGAACAGGTGCGGATTGCCCGCTACCGGCGTGTGACGTCGAAGGGCAAGACGTCGTACCAGCTGGTCTTCGACCGCACGCCGTTCTACGGCAACTCGGGCGGTCAGATCGGTGACATCGGCTTTATCGAGAGCGCCAACGAGCGGATTCCGGTCGTTGCCACCGAAAAGGAGAACGGCCTGATCATCCATATCGTGAACCGGCTGCCGGAGAACCCCGCTGCGGAATTTACCGCAAAGGTCGATCCGGAGAAGCGGCAGAGCGCCGCAAACAACCACACGGCAACGCACCTCATGCACGAGGCCCTGCGCAAGGTGCTGGGTTCGCACGTCGAGCAGAAGGGCTCGCTTGTCACGCCGGAGATGCTTCGCTTCGACTTTTCGCACTTCCAGAAGGTGACTCCGGAGCAGTTGCGCGAGGTGGAGATGCTGGTCAACCGGGCCGTGCGTGCCGACTATCCGCTCGTCGAAAACCGCGAGGCGACGAAGGAGGAGGCCGCTGCCGCCGGGGCGATGATGCTCTTCGGCGAGAAGTACGGCGACCGGGTGCGTATGGTTCGCTTCGGAACGTCGGTGGAGCTGTGCGGCGGAACGCACACGCGGGCTACGGGTACGATCGGACTCTTCAAGATCCTCTCGGAGAGCGCCATTTCGGCCGGTGTGCGGCGTATCGAGGCCGTCACGGGCGAGCAGGCCGAGAAGATGCTCTACGCGGCGGAGGATACGATGCGCAACCTGTCCGAATACCTGAACAATCCGCAGGTGGTGCAGGCCGTGAAGAAGATGTTGGAGAGTAACGAGCAGCTTTCGAAGGAGGTTGAGACGATGCGCCGCGAACAGGTGGCGCAGTGGGCGGACAAGATCGCCTCGTCGACGCCCGAACGGAACGGCATGCAGCTCTTCGCCACGCAGTCGGACCGTCGTCCGGACTTTGTGAAGGACCTGGCCTACAATTTGCGGCAGCGGATGCCGCGGCTGGTGCTGGTTGTGGGTTCGCTTTGCGAGGGCAAACCGACGCTGACGGTGATGCTGGGCGACGAGATCACGGCACAGGGCGTGAATGCCGGGTCGGTGGTCCGTGAGGCTGCAAAACTGATGCAGGGCGGCGGAGGCGGCCAGAACTTCTTCGCCACGGCCGGCGGCAAGAATGCCGAGGGTCTGCAGGCCGCCATCGACAAGGCCGTGGAACTGATCGCGGCACAAGTGAAATAAACGTTAAAACGAGAGAGATATGAGCAACAAGGTATTATTGATGATCCTCGACGGCTGGGGCAACGGCCACCACGACAAGGCGGACGTCATTTCGACGGTGCACCCGGCCTATATCTCGGCGATGACCGAAAAATACCCCCACGCCGAACTGCGGACCGACGGTGAGAACGTCGGACTTCCGGACGGACAGATGGGCAACTCGGAGGTGGGACACCTCAATATCGGTGCGGGTCGTGTGGTTTATCAGGACCTGGTGAAGATCAACCGGGC
>CALUIG010000058.1 GCA_944320625.1 uncultured Alistipes sp. | reverse complement strand
TCGAACAGCAGGTCCTCGAAGGTGTCGTAGATCAGGTCGGCGGGCGAATCCTTGTAGGTGTTGATCTCGTCGACGATGACCTCCTTTTCACGTTCGAGTTCGCGGTCGGGGAAGGTCGAGTGGAAGGCGATGTCGGCGATCAGTTCGGCGGCCTTCGCAAAGTCGCCGCGCAGGGTCGTGGCATGGATCGTCGTATCCTCCTTCGTGGTAAAGGCGTTGAGTTCGCCGCCGAGGTTTTCGAGGCGGCAGTTGACCTGCCAGGCTCTCCGACGCTCGGTCCCCTTGAAGAAGGCGTGTTCGGTGAAGTGGGCCAGTCCGTACTCCGCGGGGAGTTCGTCACGGCTTCCGGCACCGATGACCAGCGCACAATGGGCCACCGATCCGCGTACCTGACGGTGGATGCCGCGGATTCCGTTGGGTAAGGTATAGGTATGGAATTCCATCTTGACGGTTCAGTGTTTCGTGTGCCTGCGGAGGAACTCTCCGGTATGGCTTTCGGGACAGCGCTCCAGATCGCGGGGCGTACCCTCGAAGACGACCCGCCCGCCCGCATCACCGGCTTCGGGCCCGAGGTCCACGACCCAGTCGGCACACTTGATGATGTCCATGTTGTGCTCGACGACGACGATCGTGTGTCCGCGTTCGATCAGGGCGTTGAATGCCGCGAGGAGTTTCGAGATGTCGTGGAAGTGGAGTCCGGTGGTTGGTTCGTCGAAGATGAACATCACGCCGCCCTGTGCCGCATCCTTCGTGAGGAACGAGGCGAGCTTCACGCGCTGGCTCTCGCCGCCGGAGAGGGTCGACGACGACTGCCCGAGCTTGATGTACCCGAGTCCGACATCCTGCAGGGGCTGGAGCCGTTCGACGATGCGCCGGCAGGTGGCATTGTGGAGATCCTCGCCGAAGAAGTCGATGGCCTCGTCGACGGTCATTTCGAGCACGTCGTAGATCGACCGCCCGCGGTACCTGACTTCGAGGATTTCGTCGCGGAAGCGTTTTCCGCCGCAGGCTTCGCAGACCAGTTCGACGTCGGCCATGAACTGCATCGAGACCTTGATGACGCCTTCGCCCTGACACTCCTCGCAGCGACCTCCGGCGATGTTGAACGAGAAGGACGAGGGCCCGAGCCCGTTGTGCTGGGCATAGGGCTGGTCGGCGAAGAGTTTGCGGATCTCGTCGTAGGCCTTGATGTAGGTGACGGGGTTCGAGCGCGAGGACTTGCCGATGGGATTCTGGTCGACCATCTCGATCGACTTGATCAGCTGCACGTCACCGTCCAGGGCGTCGAAATCACCGGGTTTGATCCCCGTGTCGTAGAGCAGGCGCCGCAGTGCGGGATAGAGGATCCCTTTGGCCAGGGAGGATTTCCCCGAACCGCTGACTCCGGTGATGCAGGTCATCACGCCGAGGGGGATCCTGACGTCGATGTTGCGGAGATTGTTCTCGCGGGCACCGCGGATCCGGATCGAGCGGCTCCATCCCCTTTCGCTGGCGGGCAGGGCGATTTCGCGGCGTCCCGTGAGGTAGTCGGCCGTGAGGCTGCGGTCGCACTTCAACAGGTCGGGCAGCGGACCGTTGAAGACCACCTCTCCGCCGTTGTATCCGGCCTTGGGTCCGATGTCGACGATCCAGTCGGCAGCCCGGATCACCTCCTCCTCGTGTTCGACGACGATCACCGTGTTGCCCAGGTCGCGCAGCTGCTTCAGCACGCCGATCAGACGGTTCGTGTCACGGGGATGGAGTCCGATCGAGGGTTCGTCGAGGATATACATCGAACCGGTGAGGTTGCTTCCGAGCGACGTGGAGAGGTTGATGCGCTGACTCTCGCCGCCCGAGAGGGTCGACGACAGCCGGTCGAGCGTCAGATAGCCCAGCCCGACGTCGGCCAGGTATTGCAACCGGTTCCGGATTTCGACCAGGATGCGGGCGGCCGCCTTCGAATCGTGAGCGTCGAGTTGCAGGGCTGCAAAGAAGCCGATCAGCTCGTCGACGGGCATGCGGACCAGGTCGGCGATCGTACGCCCGCCGACCTGTACGTAGAGGGCCTCGCGGCGCAGGCGCGAACCGCCGCACTCGGGGCAGACGGTCTTGCCCGTATAGCGTGCCTTCATCACGCGGAACTGAATCTTCCGCCGCTCGGAGTCGATGTACTGGAAAAACTCGTCGAGTCCGTGGAAATACTGGTTTCCGCGCCAGAGCAGCCGCTTCTGGGCGGGTGTCAACTCATGGAACGGCGTATGAATCGGGAAGTCGAACTTTGCGGCGTTGTCGACGAGCTGCTGTTTCCAGCGGCGCATCGTCTCGCCGCGCCAGCAGGCGATGGCATCCTCGTAGATGGTCTTGCTCTTGTCGGGAATCACGAGGTCCTCGTCGATGCCGACGACCTTCCCGTATCCTTCGCAGCGGGGACAGGCCCCTATGGGGTTGTTGAAACTGAAGAGGTGCTCGGTCGGGGGTTCGAATTCGATGCCGTCGGCCTCGAATCGTGACGAGAACGACCGCACGCCGTCGTCGGTGACCGTTTCGCAGACGCCTCCTCCGTAGGAGAAGGCCCGGGCCACCGAATCACGGATCCGGGTCGGGATTTCGTCATCGTCGCTCACGCGCAGGCGGTCGACGACGATACGGATCGCTTCGGGCCTGGTTTCGGGACCGATGCCGGGCAGGACATCCTCGATGAGCTTCACTTCTCCGTCCATGTAGAGGCGCATGAAACCTTCGGAGAGCAGCAGGGTCAGTTTTTCGATGATACCCTGCCCGGGTCCGAGGACCAGCGGGGCTCCGATGACGATACGCTGCCCGCGGTGTTCGAGCAGGTACTCGGCCACGTCGTCCGTCGAGAAGCAGCGCACCTCCTCCCCCGAGACGGGTGAAAAGGTGTGTCCCACACGGGCGAACAGCAGTTTCAGATAGTCGTAGATCTCGGTCGTTGTGCCGACCGTCGAACGGGGGTTGCGGGTGTTGACCTTCTGTTCGATGGCGATGGCCGGAGCAATCCCCTCGATGATGTCGACGTCGGGTTTGTTGATCTTGCCGAGGAACTGTCGGGCATAGGCCGAGAGGCTCTCTACGTAGCGGCGCTGTCCTTCGGCGAAGATGGTGTCGAAGGCCAGGGTCGACTTTCCGGATCCCGACAGGCCGGTGATGACGACCAGTTTGTCGTGCGGGATCGCCAGCTCGATGTTGCGGAGGTTGTGGACCCGCGCACCTTTTATATAGATGCAGTTTTCGTGTTTTTCCATATTCGTTCGGTCCGTCGTTTCGGGGCGGCCGTTCAACTGTCGGTTTGTTGCTGCTCCCGGAGGGATCCTCCGGCCTTGCGGAGGCGCTCTTCGAGGTGTTCGGCGCGGCTTTCGCGGATCGAGAGCCGCAGGGTACAGAGGTTGTCGAAGGTCTGCTCCTCGATCCGGGGCTGCACCTCCTTGACTACGCGCATGATGTCGTTCATCGCCACATAGGGGAAATCGACCGTGACGACCCGGTCTACGGTCCGTTCTACGATCTGTGCCGCCTCGATGGCTGCGGCGGCCGCTTCGCGGTAGGCGGCGATCAACCCCGGGACACCGAGTTTTGTGCCGCCGAAGTAGCGGACCACAACGACCAGGCAATCCGTCAGATCGTTCGAGAGCAGCTGTCCGAGAATCGGCTTTCCGGCGGTTCCCGAGGGTTCTCCGTCGTCGTTGGCGCGGAACGCCTCACCCCGGGGCCCCAACCTCCAGGCGTAACAATGGTGCGTGGCATCGAAGAATCGCTTGCGCAGGGCATCCAGATGTCCGCGGATCTCCTCCTCGCTGCGGACGGGATAGATCCAGGCGAGGAACTTGCTGCTCCGTTCGCGGCAGGCGGCCTCGGCGGGCGCCGCAACGGTCCGGTAGAGGTCGTCGGGCTGCATCACCTACCGCACTTTCCGGAAGAGCCGCTCCCAGCGGATGTTCGACGGGAACTTCTTGTTGGCGTCGAGCGAGAGCCAGATGAACGAGGCCTTTCCGACGATGTGGTCCTCGGGCACATAGCCCCAGAAGCGCGAGTCGGCCGAGTTGTGTCGGTTGTCACCCATCATCCAGTAGTAGTCCATGGCGAAGGTGTACTGCGTGGCGGGGGCTCCGTCGATGAGGATCTCACCGTCCCGCACCTCGAGCTCATGCCCCTCGTATGCCTCGATGATCCGGCGGAAGAGCGGCAGGTTTTCGAGCGTCAGCTCCACCGTAGAGCCTTTCTTCGGGATCCAGATCGGACCGTAGTTGTCCTGGCTCCAGCGGGCGTCGTCCCACTGGGGGAAGACGTCGGTCGAGGGGGAGTAGATGTAGGGACGGATCGAGATGACATTGCTCGACGCCTCGATCTTTGCGGCCGCCTCCTTCGTGAGGGACATGTAGTAGGCGGCTCCGTTTCCGCTGTATTCGGTGATTCCGAGGTTGTCCAGCGCATACTGGGTGAAGGGTGCGTTGGTTTGCACGATATAGGAGCTTTGCAGTCCGGGGATCTCCTCCTGGGGCTCGCCGTTGACATAGACCTGCCCGTCGCGGATCAGGAGCGAATCGCCGGGCAGGGCCACGCAGCGCTTGATGTAGTTTTCGCGCTTGTCCACGGGACGGCTGATGACCGTGTACTTCTCGTTGAGGCGCTTGCGCCCCTCCTCCTTGCCGAAGGACTCCTCGAATCCGCGCAATACGTCGTAATAGGTTACCGACTGGTTTTCGAGCAGGACGGTGTCCCCGGCCGGGAAGTTGAAGACCACGACGTCGTTGCGGCGGATGGGCTTGAGCCCCTTGAGCCGGTGATAGGGCCACTTGATCGCCTCGGAGAAGGATTTTTTGGTCTGCGAGAAGGGCATCGTGTGGTGCACGAAGGGGAACGACAGGGGTGTGTTGGGCATCTGGGGGCCGTAGGAAACCTTGCTGACGTAGAGGTAGTCGCCGATGAGCAGTGACTTCTCCATCGAGGAGGTGGGGATCACATACATCTGGAAGATGAAGATGTGTACGAGCGTGGCAACGACCGTAGCGAAGATGATGGCGTTGACCCACTCGTAGACGGTCTTGTAGACCTTGTTCCGTTTGCAGAGTTCCGTGTTGTGGCGCCAGACGTAGCGGTAGAAGAGTTTCGAGATGTAGAGGTCGTAGATGATCGGGAGTCCGAGCAGGAGCCAGAGGTTTCCGGTCCAGACGACGAACCAAAGGGTATAGAGCAGGGCAGCGAGTGAGAACCCGACCCATTTGTTTCCGAAAAAAGCTTTGATTTTATGCATCTTGCAAGAGGTTATTTCAACTATTTCAGGAGATCATCCATGCCGTACACGCCCTGCTTTCCGCAGAGGAATTCGGCGGCCACGACGGCCCCTTGAGCCAACGTGCGGCGGTTCTTGATCGTGTGTCGCAGTTCGAGGGTGTCGTCCTCGGACTCATAGGTCACGGTGTGGATCCCCGGGACCATCCCCTCGCGCACGGAGCGGATCTCGATCCGGTCGGCGGGGGTCTCCTCGCTGCGTTCCACGCGGTTCGTGGCGTGTTCGATGCCCGGAGCGAAGTTCACCCACCCGGTTTTTCCGGGGAGGTTTTCAATGATTCCTTCGGCCAGCGTGATGGCCGTGCCGCTCGGGGCATCCTTCTTCTGGGTATGGTGTACCTCCTCGATGCGGACGTCGTAGCCACCTCCGACGCGGGCGACGAGTGCGGCCAGCTGCCGGTTGAGCCGGAACAGGAGATTCACGCCGAGGCAGTAGTTCGAGGCGTAGAACAACGCCCCGCCGCGTTCACGGCAGAGTTCCTGCAACTCCGCGAGGCGTTCGGTCCATCCGGTCGTTCCGCTCACGACGGCCACGCCGCACTCCAGACAGGTGCGGATGTTGGCATAGGCCGTGGCGGGGGTGGTGAATTCGATGGCCACATCGATGCCCTTCAAGTGTTCGGCGTCGAGTTCGTGAGCGTTGTCGAGATCGATGATGAGAGCCGTTTGGTGTCCCCGTTCGGCGAGGATCCGTTCGATTTCACGGCCCATCTTGCCGTATCCGATGATTGCAGCCTTCATGTTGTTGTATGGTTCGAAAATTCGGTTCCGACAAAGATACGAATAAATTTGCAAACCAAACGCAGTGACCCCGGTTTATCGTATGCGTGAAATGCGTATCTTTGCACAGAAAAAAGAACTCGGCCATGCGTTATTTTCTCGAACTCCGCTATCTGGGTGCGGCCTATTGCGGTTGGCAGCGGCAGCCCGACCAGCCGTCGGTGCAGCAGACGCTCGAACGGGCGTTGACGACGCTGCTGCGCGAAGCGATCGAGGTAACCGGGGCCGGACGCACCGATACGGGGGTCAATGCCTCGTACTACGTGGCGCATTTCGACTGCACGAAGCCGGTTGCGGACCCGGCGCAGACGCTCTACAAATTGAATTTCCTGCTTCCGGACGATATTTCAGTGGAGGGCCTGACGGCTGTTGCGGATGATGCCCATGCCCGTTTTCACGCCCGTGAACGGGAGTACCGCTACTACATCGAACCGCACAAGAATCCCTTTACGCGCCACTTGACGTGGCAATATTATGTGCCGCTGGATGTCGGGCGGATGAACCGTGCGGCGGCCCTGCTGCTGGAGTATGAGGATTTCACGTCGTTCGCCAAACTCAATTCGAACAACAAGACCAACATCTGCCACGTGAAGCGTGCCGACTGGACGCTCCTGGAGGACGGGCGACTCTGTTTCACGATCCGTGCGGACCGTTTTTTGCGCAACATGGTCCGGGCGATCGTGGGGACGCTGGTCGACGTGGGACGCGGGCGCTATACGCCGGAGGATTTCCGGGCGATCATCGCCAGCCGGGACCTGTCGCGTTCGAGCGCGGGAGCTCCGGCGCAGGGGCTGTTTTTGAGCGACGTGCTCTACCCTGCCGGGATCTTCGCCGGTTCCCGGAACCGGCAGGCGAAGAGCGGAGGGGTTATTTCCCGTTGATTTTGGCGTCGATGGCGTCGATGGCCGCAATGACGGCTCCGCGGAATCCCCGTTGTTCGAGTTCCCCGACGCCGACGATCGTCGTACCGCCCGGCGAGCAGACCGCATCCTTCATTGCCCCCGGGTGTTGTCCCGTTTCGAGTTGCAGCTTGCCCGTTCCGACGATCATCTGGCTTACCATTCTGTAGGCGTCGGCCCGCGGGATACCGTGCTTGACCGCCGCATCCGACAGCGCTTCGATGAACATCGCCACGAAGGCCGGGCTGCATCCGCAGATCGTACCGGCCATGCCCAGCAGTGGCGTATCGACCGCCAGCACCAGTCCTACGTGAGCGAAGAGTTCCTCGATTGCTTTCAGCTGTTCGGCCGAAAGGGAGTGGCGGCGTTCGAGGGCCACGATTCCCTCGCAGACCGCAACCGGCGTATTGGGGCACGTGCTCAGATGGGCCGTACCGGGTGCGAGTATCCGTTCGTAGTCGTCGAAGGTTACGCCTGCGGCCACCGAGACGACGATCTTCGTCTTCAGCGCCTCGCGGATCGGGGTGATGACCGCCTCGACCTGGTAGGGCTTTACGGCCACGATCACCACGTCGGCAAATGCGGCGACCTCGGCCGACGCGTCGAAGGCCCGGAATCCGAAGGGTTCCGTATTGCGTTGGAGTTTGGCCCGGTCGCGGGCGCAGGCGCCGATGGCGTCGGCCTCGACCGCCCCGCCGCGCACCAGTCCGCGGGCCAGGGCCTGAGCCATGTTTCCGAATCCGATAAATCCGATTTTCATAGCGGGAAATACTGTTTGGAAGCTGCACCGTTTTCGGGGGTGCAGCGGGTTGTCGTGAAAAAGTCTATTTCGAATAGTCTCGTTCGCCGAAGATCAGCGATCCGACGCGTACCTGGGTCGAACCGCATGCGACGGCCAGCGGATAGTCGTGGGACATGCCCATCGAGAGGGTGTCGAACGCCTCGCCGAACTTCGGACGCAACTCCTCGAAACAACGGCGCAACGCCTCGAAATCGCGGCGGACGACCTCTTCGTCGTCGCTGTTTGTAGCGATTCCCATCACGCCGCGGACCCGGAGGTTGGGCAGCAGGGCGAAGGGATCTGCGGCGAGGTAGGCGTACAGTTCGTCGGGGTTCCAGCCCGTTTTGGTCTCCTCCTCGGCGACGTGGATTTCGAGCAGGATGTCGATCACCCGGCCGCACTTGGCCGCTTCTTTCTGGATGGCCTCGACGAGTCGGGCGCTGTCGACCGATTCGATCTGTGCGATGAACGGTGCGATATACTTGATCTTGTTGGTCTGCAGGTGGCCGATCATGTGCCATTCGATGTCGGCGGGGAGCGCCTCGTATTTTGCACGCAGTTCCTGGGGACGGCTTTCTCCGAAGATACGCTGTCCGGCGTCGTAGGCCGCGCGGATCGCCTCTGCGGGGTGGGTCTTCGACACGGCGACCAGTGTCACCCCCGCGGGCAGCGACTGCCGGACAAGAGCCAGTTGGGATGCTATTTCTGACATGGGTTTGCTAATTTTCCGTAAAAATAGGGAAAAATCCGCCTCGAAGGATCGACTTTGCCCGGAAAATCTGCGTTCGGCGCAGCGGTTTCCGGCTTTTTTTCTATCTTTACGTGCTAAACCCGAAAAACATGAAAACATTCCGATTGATGCTCGCAGCCTTCGTCGCCGTAGTCGGTTACGGCGCGGTCTCGGCCTGCACCAACTTCATCGTCACCAAGGGAGCCTCGACCGACGGTTCGGTCATGGTGACCTACGCGGCGGACTCCCATGCGCTCTACGGAGCCCTCTACCACACTCCGGGCGGCCGACACAAGGCCGGCGCGATGCTTCCCGTCTACGAGTGGGACACGGGCCGCTACCTCTGCGACATTCCGCAGCTCCGCGAGACCTACTCCACCGTGGGTAACATGAACGAACACTCGCTCATCATCGGCGAAACGACCTACGGAGGCCGCGAAGAGCTCGTCGACACGACGGGCCGCATCGACTACGGCTCGTTGATCTACATCGCACTGCAACGCGCCCGCACGGCCCGCGAGGCGATCCGCGTGATCGTCGACCTGGCCAACACCTACGGTTATGCGTCGAGCGGCGAGTCGTTCTCGATCGCCGATCCGAACGAGGCGTGGATCATGGAGCTCATCGGCAAGGGATACAAGGACGACGGCCAGGGCGGTAATGCCCGCAAGGGTATCGTCTGGGTGGCCCGCCGCATTCCCGACGGCTATGTCTCGGCCCATGCCAACCAGGCGCGGATCACCACCTTCCCGAAGGATGATCCCGAGAACTGCCTCTATGCTCCCGATGTGGTGGATTTCGCCCGTGAGATGGGTTACTTCGTGGGTACGGACGAGGAGTTCAGCTTTGCCGACGCCTACTGCCCGCCCGATTTCGGCACCGTCCGCGGGTGTGATGCCCGCGTGTGGGCCTTCTTCCGCACCGTGGCCGACGGCATGGACGCCTACGAGGATTACGCCATGGGCTACAATCTCAAGAACCGCATGCCGCTGTGGGTGAAGCCCCGCACGAAGGTCTCCCCGAAGCAGCTTTTCGACTGCATGCGCGACCACTACGAGGGTACCCCGATGGATATGACCACCGACATCGGAGCCGGGGGGCATGCCTGCCCCTACCGCTGGCGTCCGATGGAGTTCGAGGTCGACGGTGAAACCTACCTCAACGAGCGTGCTACGGCTACGCAGCAGACCGGCTTCTGGTTTGTCGGGCAGGCCCGTTCGGATCGCCCGGCCGACCTGGGAATCCTCTGGTTCGGGGTTGACGATGCCGCCACGTCGTGTCTGACGCCGATCTTCTGCTCGGCACAGGAAGTTCCCGAGTGCTTCCGCGAGGGTAACGGCTCGATGCTGGAATATTCGCCCACGTCGGCCTTCTGGCTCTTCAACCGCACCACCAATTTCGCCTACATGCGCTACGACATGATCTCGGCCGACATCCGCAAGGTGACGGACCAGTGGGAGAATGCCCGCCTCGGGGAGATGGAGACGATCATGGCCCGCACCGGCCGCATGTCGCCCGCCGCCCGCCGGAACTACCTTACCGAACTGAGCGTCTCGACGGCACAGGAATTGTTCGACCGCTGGCAGCGGCTCAACGGTTACCTGCTGATCAAGTACATCGACGGGAATGTCAAGAGCGAGCATGGCGACGTGCTGTCGTTCCTCGACGGCGACGGATCGGCCGCCCACTTCGTCGACAACGGAAACGGCAGGCAGATTCCCGACAAGATCCAGTTCCCGGGTTATAACGAGAAGTGGAAGCGTGCCGTGGCTGCCGACAACGGCGAGGTGCTGCGTGTCCGCAAATAACTCCTGCGGTGCTCCCGGGCGATACCCGGTGCGGCGCTTCGGGGCTTTGCAAATCTGGGAAAATTTGAAAAAGGGAAATCCGGCGGACCCGGCAAAAACCGGCCGCTTTGGAACATCTCCTCAAAAAACTGAAAAGACCATGAAATACGACATGCTGATCATCGGCAGCGGCCCCGGCGGATATGTGGCCGCGATCCGGGCCGCACAACTGGGCCGCAAGGTGGCCCTTGTGGAGCGGGCCGAGGCGGGCGGTGTCTGCCTCAACTGGGGCTGTATTCCCACCAAGGCACTTCTGAAGAGTGCCCAGGTCTACGGCTACTGCAGCCACGCCGAGCAATACGGACTCGATCTCTCCGGAGAAGTCCGGCCGAATCTCGAAAAGATTGTGGCACGTTCGCGCGCCGTGGCCGAGACCATGTCGCGGGGCGTGCAGTTCCTGCTGAAAAAGAACAACATCGACCTCATTGCCGGATTCGGACGCCTCACGGCTCCGGGGCGTGTCGACGTCGACGGTACGGAGTACGAGGCCGACCACATCATCCTGGCGACCGGAGCCCGTCCGCGCGAGATGCCCTTCATCCCGGTCGACGGGGAACACGTGATCACCTCGCGGCAGGCCCTGGCCATGACCCGGCTGCCCGAGACGATGATCGTCGTCGGGTCCGGCGCCATCGGCAGCGAACTGGCGTGGTTCTACGCCGCGCTGGGAGTCAAGGTCACGGTTATCGAGTACCTCCCGCGTATGATGCCGCTCGAAGACGAGGAGGTCTCGAAGACCATGGAGCGCGCCTTCCGCAAACTGCGCGCCACGGTCCTTGTCGGGACGACCGTCAAGCAGGTGCGGGTCGCGGAGGCGGGACACTGCGAGGTGGAGATCGAGGGCAAGAAGGGCCCGGAGACCCTCACGGCCGATGTCGTGCTGTCGGCCGTGGGCATCCAGGCCAATATCGAGGGAATCGGTCTCGAGGAGCTGGGGGTCGCGGTTGAACGTGGCAAAGTCCGCGTCGACGAATTCTACCGCACGAATGTCCCGGGGATCTATGCCATCGGTGACATTGTGCCGGGGCCGGCCCTGGCCCACGTGGCGTCAGCCGAGGGGATCTGCTGCGTGGAGGCGATTTGCGGACTCTCGCCCGAACCGGTCGACTACACGACCATCCCTTCGTGCATCTTCACGCAGCCCGAGGTGGCGTCGGTCGGCATGACCGAGCAGCAGGCCGCCGAGCAGGGCCTTGCCGTGAAGATCGGCCGCTTCCCCTTCACGGCCTCGGGCAAGGCAACGGCCGCCGGGGACCGCGACGGCTTTGTGAAGCTGATCTTCGACGAGCAGGAGCGCCTGCTGGGAGCCCACATGGTCGGAGCGTCGGTGACGGAGATGCTGGCCGAACCGACCCTGGCCCGCAAATTGGGCGCCACGGCCCATCGGATTGCCCGTACGATCCATGCCCACCCGACGATGAACGAAGGGGTGATGGAGGCAGCCGAAGCGGCTCTCGGTGCGGCCATCCACCTGTAGGGATTTGCCCCCCCCCTGATGAACCGGAAACCTCTCGCTGCGGCAGGGAGGTTTTCGGTTTTTTAGCGGGGAGATCTTCGGCTCATGCAACGGGGAAAGCGGATGCCTGCCTGGAAATCTTCGCCTGTACCTTGTTTTCAAAAACAGACAGACGGACTGCTCGAAAGCAATCCGTCTGTTTTCTGTGCGGCTCCGGGTTTCCGGTGCGCCTCGTGTTTCTGGTGCGGCCCCGTATTTTTGATGCAGTGCCGTTTTTTCTGTGCGGTCCGGGTTTTCTGTGCGGCTCCGGGTTTCCGGTGCGGCCCGTATTTTTGATGCAGCGCCGTTTTTTCTGTGCGGTCCGGGTTTTCAGTGCGCCTCGTGTTTCCTATGGGGCCCCGTATTTTCGGTGCAGCTCCGTTTTTCCGGTGCGGCCCCGGGCGACCCGGGGTGAGCCCCTGTAGCTATCTGACCCGCAGGGTACGTCCGATGCGCAGGATCGTCGTCGACTTGATGCCGTTCAACCGACAGATGTTCGTCACGGTCGTCCCGTACTTGCGGGCGATGGCGCCCAGCGTATCTCCCGAGCGGATCTTGTGGTAACGCATGGCGGCCTTTTCGGCGGCCTCCTTCTTGTCCTGCTCCTCGTTGGCGATCTCATCGTCGAAATCCTGACCCGCATGGGAATAGATGCTGAAGAAGGACTTTTTCAACAGGAAGGTTTCGCGGCAGAGCAGTCCGTTCTTGAAGTCGATCAACCGTTCGGGGTCGAATGCCTGCCCGTAGTAACGGGTCTCGAAGTGCAGGTGAGGACCAGTGGAACGTCCCGTGGAGCCGCCGAGCCCGATGATATGCCCGGCCTCGACCCAGGTTCCCGGTTCGACGAGCCGCTCCGAGAGGTGTCCGTAATAGGTCTCCAG
>CALUIG010000057.1 GCA_944320625.1 uncultured Alistipes sp. | reverse complement strand
CTCCGCCGGGTCAGTCGATCCAACTCGTCAGGAGTTTCATCGTGCCGTCGGGCTCCATGCGCAGCGACTGCGCCGAAGCCGGAATCAGTACGGTTTCGCCCTGATGCACCGGAACCGTTTCGCCACGGTCGTCGGTCAGTGTGCCGTGCCCCTCAAGGCACATCACCACCACGAACGAATCCAATGACGCCAGGTCGAGGGTCTGCTCACGGGTCAGATCAAAAAGCGATGTCGTGAAGTAGGGGCACGAGACCAATTCGACCCGTGTGTCGCGGGCCGGGGTGTAAGAGGTCCGGTAGTCGGGCAGCACGGTGTAGTCGATGGCTCCCTTGGCCTGCTCGGTGTGCAGTTCGCGGGGCTTGCTGTCGGCACCCACCCGCCCGTAATCGTAGATGCGGTAGGTGATGTTCGACGTCTGCTGGATCTCGGCGATGAACGACCCCGAACCGATGGCGTGTACGCGCCCCGCCGGCAGGAAGAAAACATCCCCCGGACGGATCGCATACCGGGCCAGCAGGTCGGTGATGGTGTTGTCCGCAACGCTCGCTTCGTACTCCTCGGGGGTTACCTGCTTCGAGAAACCCGACAGCAGGTGGGCGCCCTCGTCCGTCGAGACGACGTACCACATCTCGGTCTTACCCTTCGAACGATGGCGCTCCCAGGCCAGTTCGTCGTTCGGGTGCACCTGGATCGAGAGGTCCTGACGCGCGTCGATGAACTTGATCAGCAACGGGAATTCGTTGCCGAAGCGTTCGTAGTTGGATTTGCCCAGCAGCGCGGCTCCGTGGCGGGCCAGCAGGTCGGGGAGTTTCGTCCCGGCTTCGGGCCCTCCGGCCACAACGGACTCGTTGCCGGCGACTCCCGAGAGTTCCCAGCTCTCGCCGATATGGTGCTGGTCGGTGGCGATCTCTTTGTAGGGGGCGATCTTCTCGCCGCCCCAGATCAGGGATTTCAGAATCGGTTGGAACTTGTACATCGTGTTAAGCGTTTTGTGCGTCGAGCTGACTCAGTGCAAAGGCGTAGGCGCCGACCGAGATGGCGCGGCTGGCGCCCAGTTTGGAGATCGTCACGCCGATGCGTTTCTGCGGGTCGTAGACTACCGTGCGATCCGTGCCGTAGACCTTCAGCGTGCGTTGTTCTCCACGGGCGAATTCGAGGAATTCGGCCTCGTCGTCCAGATCGTAGACCTTCATCTGTACGCGGTTGAGTTCGTTGCCGTCCAGCTGGTGAATCTTCGAACGCAGTTCGCGCAGGAGGCTCGGCATGATCCATTTCCGGGCTGCGGTGATGCCGCCTCCGATGACGATCAGACCGTCGATCAGCGTTACGGCCGTGGCCATGGCGTCCCCGGCCACCTCGCCGAACTCCGCAAAGGCCTTTTGGGCGGCCTCGGCATTGCCGGGACGTTTGCCGTCGGCGATTTCGCAGATCTCCTTCGGCTCGAAACCGTGGTCGGGATTGCCGCTCAGTTCGCCGTAGACCCGCTTGATGGCCCGCACGGCCACACCGTCCTCGACGATCACGTCGGGGTACTTCTTGTGCTTCAGGCAGAAGGTCTCCACGCAGGAGTTGTCGCCGCGGTTCAGTCGGTTGTCGACGACAATGCCGATTCCGAATCCCGTGCCGAAGGTATAGCCCAGGAGATTCTTGTAGCGTTTCGGGCTGTGGAGGGCTTCGAGTCGGGCGTTGATTTCGGGCAGGGCGCCGCCCAGGGCTTCGCCGTAGGCGAACAGATCGCCGTCGTTGTTGATGAAGACCGGAATGCCGAACGTCGCTTCGAGGAACGGGCCCAGGGCCACGCCGTCGCGGAACGACGGGAAGTTGGGCAGGAATCCTCCGATGATGCCGTTCGGATAGTCGGCCGGACCGGGAAAGGCGAAGCTGATGGCGACGGGCTTCTCCGGAAGCCGGGCGATGATCTGGCGGAAACCGTCGACCATCGTGGCGAGGCACTCGTCCAGATTGGCGGCGTGCGACGGCATGGTGATGGGATCGACGATGAACTGGTTGGCCTGCATGGCTCCGAAAACGAAATTCGTGCCGCCGGCGTCGAGGGTGATGACCACCCGTTTGTCGTGACTGTACATATCAGGTTGCGGTTGGATTGTTCTGGACTCCTATCCTACAAAGGTAGCTATTTTTGCCGGTATTGCCAAGCCGAAAGGGCAGAAGCACATAAAAAACGAAATCCGGAAGCGAAAGCCTCCGGATTCCGAATGTTGTGTCGTTGACCTTTTGTCTCAGGGGGTCAGATTTCGTGCGTAAGGTCGGTATTGTGCACGCCCAGCACGGCGCGTCCCGAGGGGTCGTTGCAGTTGGCGAACGACTGGTCCCAGGCCAGCGCTTCGGCCGTGCTGCACGCCACCGACGGAACCGATGGCACGCACGCCGCGGCGGTCTGCGACGGGAAGTGCTCCTCGAAGATCGAACGGTAGTAGTACTCCTCCTTGTTCTGCGGCGGGTTGATCGGGAAGCGCTCGGCGGCGTGCTCCATCTCGCGGTCCGAAACCGCCTCGGAGGTGATCCGCTTCAGCGTATCGATCCATCCGTAGCCCACACCGTCGGAGAACTGCTCCTTCTGTCGCCAGACGATCTCCTCGGGGAGCATATCCTCGAAGGCCTTGCGCAGCACCCACTTTTCGATGCGGCCCTTTCCGGCCATCTTCGCCGCAGGGTTCAGACGCATGGCTACATCGAGGAACTCCTTGTCGAGGAACGGCACGCGCCCCTCGACCCCCCATGCGGCGAGCGATTTGTTGGCCCTCAGGCAGTCGTAGAGGTGCAGACGCCCGATTTTGCGCACGGTCTCCTCGTGGAAGGCCCGGGCATCGGGTGCCTTGTGGAAGTAGAGGTAGCCGCCGAAGATCTCGTCGGCACCTTCGCCCGAAAGCACCATCTTGATGCCCATCGACTTGATGACCCGCGCCAGCAGGTACATCGGCGTCGAGGCCCGCACGGTCGTCACATCGTAGGTCTCGATGTAGTAGATCACGTCGCGGATGGCGTCCAATCCCTCCTGGATCGTGTAATGGATCTCGTGATGGACCGTACCGATGTGTTCGGCCACCTTGCGGGCCGCGGCCAGGTCGGGCGAGCCGGCCAGACCTACGGCAAAGGAGTGCAGCTGGGGCCACCAGGCCTCTTCGCGGCCACCGCTTTCGATGCGGCGGTCGGCGAACTTCTTGGCTACGGCCGAGATGATCGACGAGTCGAGTCCGCCCGAGAGCAGCACACCGTACGGAACGTCGGACATCAGCTGCCGCTTGACGGCCTCTTCGAGTGCCGTGCGGAGCGTGGCAATGTCCGCCGGATTCTCCTTCACGTTGTCGTACTCCTCCCAGTCGCGCCGGTACCAGCGTACCATTTTGCCCTCCTTCGACGACCAGTAGTGGCCCGGCAGGAAGGGCTGGATCGTGGTGCAGACCCCTTCGAGGGCCTTCAACTCCGAGGCTACGTAGAACTGCTCGTCGCGGTCCCAGCCGATGTAGAGCGGAATGACCCCGATCGGGTCCCGGGCGATCAGGTACTCGTCGCGTTCGATGTCATAGAGCGCGAAGGCGAAGATGCCGCTGATCTTTTCGAGCAGGCCGATTCCCAGCTTGCGGTAGAGCGGCAGGATCACCTCACAGTCGGATCCGGTCAGGAATTCGTACTCTCCGGCCAGTTCGGCGCGGATCTCCTGGTGGTTGTAGATCTCTCCGTTGACGGCCAGAACGAGCTTTCCGTCGCGGCTGTACAGAGGTTGCCGGCCCGACTGCGGGTCGACGATCGAGAGCCGTTCGTGCGAAAGAATCGCCCGCTGGCCGCAGTAGATGCCCGACCAGTCGGGACCGCGGTGGCGAATCTGCTTCGACATTTTCAGCACCTGGGTGCGCAACGCATCCGACTGTTGCCGGATGTCGAATAATCCTACGAATCCACACATACTGTTTAGTTGTTTTCGGGTCTGAGCTTGCGCACAACGGCCCCGGCCTGCCACATCTCGCTTTCGCGCATCTCACGCAGCTCCTCGTTGAGTTTGGCGCGGTAGTCGGGTTTGCTGTTCGAGTCGATCGAGATCTGGGCTTCGTTGCCGCTGCGGACGCTCTCGTAGAGCTCCTCGAAGACGGGTTTCGTGGCGTCGCGGAAGCGCTTCCACCAGTCCAGGGCCCCGCGCTGGGCCGTGGTCGAGCAGTTGGCGTACATCCAGTCCATGCCGTTTTCGGCCACGAGCGGCATGAGCGACTGCGTGAGCTCCTCGATCGTCTCGTTGAAGGCCTCCGAGGGGGTGTGCCCGTGTGCGCGGAGCGTGTCGTACTGGGCGGCGAAGATGCCCTGGATGGCGCCCATCAGCGTACCGCGCTCTCCCGTCAGGTCGGAGTAGACCTCACGCTGGAAATCGGTCTCGAAAAGGTAGCCCGAACCGACGCCGATTCCGAGTGCGATGACCCGCTCGAAGGCGCGTCCCGTAGCATCCTGGAAGACGGCGTAGCTCGAATTCAGTCCGCGGCCCTGGAGGAACATGCGCCGCAGCGAGGTCCCCGAACCCTTCGGGGCGATCAGGATCACGTCGACATCGGCCGGCGGAATGATCCCCGTACGCTCCTTGTAGGTGATGCCGAAGCCGTGCGAGAAGTAGAGGGCCTTGCCCGGGGTGAGGTGCTTCTTGATCGTGGGCCATACCGAGATCTGCCCGGCATCGGAGAGCAGGTACTGGATGATCGTGCCGCGCTCGGCAGCCTCTTCGATCTCGAAGAGCGTCTCGCCCGGAACCCATCCGTCGGCAACGGCCTTGTCCCAGCTCTTCGAACCCTTGCGCTGTCCGACGATCACGCGGAAGCCGTTGTCACGCAGGTTGAGCGACTGTCCCGGACCCTGCACGCCGTAGCCGATGACGGCGATGGTTTCATCCTTGAGGATTTCGCGGGCTTTCTCCAGAGGGAACTCTTCGCGGGTTACGACGTTCTCTTCGACGCCGCCGAAATTGATCTGTGCCATAGTTTTATACGTTTTTGGTTTGTTGAGATTGTTTCTTTTTCGGTGTTTTTTCTTTGCGGAGGCCGGGGACCTTCAGCCGCTGGCCGGACCTCCCGGTTCCGCCGGATCAGATCGCCTGAAGGGTCTGTTCCTGATTCTGCCGCATCTTCTCCAGCTCTTCGAGATATTCGTTCAGCAACTCGCGCCGGGACTTGATGACGGCTACCGTGCCGCTGCGCACGAACTGCTGCACACCGTAGGGCTGCAACAGCCGGAACAGCTCCTGGGTTTCGCTCTTGTGTCCGGTCTTCTCGACGACGATGTAGTCGGTGTCGATCTCCAGAATCCGGACATTGTGCTTGCGCACGAGCTGTTCGACACTGCTGCTGCGCGTCACTTTGTAGAGGGCGATCTCCTGCTGCACGACCTCGTCGGGGCGATAGACGAAGGTCTTCAGCACGTCGATCTTCTTTTCGACCTGCCGCACGACCTTCTCCACCGTCTCGGGCGAGGTGCGCACGACGATCGTGAACTTGTGGATCCCCTTCAAGGCGGACTCCGAGGTCGTCAGGCTCTCGATGTTGACGTTCCGGCAGGTGAAAACCGTGGTGATCTGGCTCAG
This sequence comes from uncultured Alistipes sp., assembly GCA_944320625.1. Classification (GTDB taxonomy): domain Bacteria; phylum Bacteroidota; class Bacteroidia; order Bacteroidales; family Rikenellaceae; genus Alistipes. The sequence goes on along the minus strand of CALUIG010000057.1, from coordinate 7,123 downwards.
CAGACCCACCTTGTTCTCCGAAAATACGGTGATGATGTATTCCTGTTCCATATCCATGATCAGCATTTTATTCGAGACGGATCTCCGCAACCGGCGCTCCGGCCGGGACCATCGGGAAGACATTCTCCTGACTTTCGGCGCAGACCTCCAGGAGGTAGGCCCCTTTTGCGGCCTTCATTTCGGCAACCGCCGCCGCCAGCTCCTCGCGGGCCTCGATCCGGCGGTATCCGATGCCGTTGGCGCGGGCGATGAGCCCGAAGTCGGGGTTCACCAGCTCGGTGAACGAGTAGCGCGAGTCGTAGAAGAGTTCCTGCCACTGGCGGACCATGCCGAGGAATGAGTTGTTCAGCAGGACGATCTTCACGGGGACCTGTGACTGGTAGATGGTCCCCAACTCCTGAATGGTCATCTGCAGGCCGCCGTCTCCGACGAAGAGGACGACTTCACGGTCCGGGGCTCCGAGTTTGGCTCCGATGGCGGCCGGGAGTCCGAATCCCATCGTGCCGAGGCCTCCCGACGTGACCAGGCTCCGCGTGCGGCGGAATCCGAAGTAACGTGCCGCAAACATCTGCTGCTGCCCGACATCGGTCACCACTACGGCGTCGTTTCCATAGGCCCGGGCTACGGCATCCACGGCTTCGCCCATGTGGATCCGGCCTCCGGCGGGATGCAGGGCCGGGCGGAAGACCCGTTCCCGTTCGATGCGGTCGCAGTCGCGGAACTCCGCGGTCCAGGCGCGGTGCTCCCGGCTCCGGATGCGTTGGGTCAGCAGCGGCAGGGTCTCCCGCACGTCGCCCGCCACGGGAACGTCCGCCGGAATGATCTTTCCGATCTCCGCAGGGTCGATCTCCAGATGGATCACCTTGGCGTTTTCGCCGAAGTGTGCCGGATTGCCCGTCACGCGGTCGTCGAAACGCATCCCCACGGCGATGAGCAGATCGCATTCGCGGTTCTTGATATTGGGACCGTAGTTGCCGTGCATGCCCAGCATGCCGACGTACTGCGGCGAGTCGGTCGGTACGGCCGACAATCCCAGCAGCGTCGAGGCCACGGGCATGCCGCTCTTTTCGAGGAATGACTTCAATTCCGCCTCGGCATTTCCCAGGATGACCCCCTGACCCACCATGACCAGCGGGCGCTGCGCCTCGTCGATGAGCCGTACGGCCTCCTCGATGCTCTTCGGGTCGGGCTGCGGAACGGGGACGTAGCTGCGGATCGAGACGATCTTCTCGTAACGGAACGGCGCGACTCCGCACTGGGCATCCTTCGTGATGTCGACGACCACCGGCCCGGGACGTCCCGAACGGGCCACGTAGAAGGCCTTGGCAATAGCTGCGGGAATATCCTCGGTCCGTTTGACCTGGCAGTTCCACTTCGTGACCGCCTGGGTAATCCCGACGAAGTTGGTCTCCTGGAAGGCGTCGGTGCCGAGCAGTTCGGAGCCGACCTGTCCGGTGATGAGCACCAGCGGCGTGGAGTCCATCAGGGCGTCGGCCAGCCCCGTGACGGTATTCGTGGCGCCGGGGCCCGACGTGACCATGCAGACCCCTACACGGCCGCTGACGCGGGCATAACCCTGGGCGGCGTGTACGGCTCCCTGCTCGTGGCGTACGAGAATGTGGCGCAGTCGGTCCCGGTAGTCGTACAGAGCGTCGTAGACCGGAATGATGGCGCCGCCGGGGTAGCCGAAGAGGGTGTCGACACCCTCGATCAGGAACGATTCGAGCAACGCCTGCGAACCTGTCATCATGGGCTCGCAGACCGCTTGTTGCGCGTCGGTGGTTGAGGTATTCATGCTGGGATCGGGATTATTCGGGTTGATTCGTAGGTTGTACTCCGGTCGTCGGGATCACGCTTCGTCGTCGAGAATCCGTACGGCACCTTTGTCCGCCGAGCTGACCAGCCGGGCGTAGGCTTTCAGCGATTTGGGTACCTCGCGGTCCCGGGCTGCCGGGCGGAAATGCGTCTGTGCCGACATGCGGGCCGCAAGTTCCGCATCGTCGACCAGCAGCCGGATCGAGCGCTGCGGGATGTCGATCTCAATCTCGTCGCCCGTGCGGACCACGGCGATTTCGCCTCCCGAGGCGGCCTCCGGCGAGACGTGCCCGATCGAAAGTCCCGAGGTTCCGCCCGAGAAGCGTCCGTCGGTGATCAGGGCGCAGGCCTTGTCGAGGTGTTTCGACTTGAGGTACGACGTGGGGTAGAGCATCTCCTGCATTCCCGGGCCGCCTTTCGGGCCCTCGTAGCGGATGACAACCACCTCCCCGGGCTGTACCTCGTCGTTGAGAATGCCGTGCATGGCCTGCTCCTGCGATTCGTAGACGCGGGCCCGGCCGCGGAAGACGAAGAGCTTTTCATCGACTCCGGCGGTTTTCACCACGCAGCCCGAACGGGCGATGTTGCCCGTCAGGACGGCCAGTCCGCCGTCGCGGAAGTAGGCGTGGGCGATGTCGCGGATGCACCCTTCGGCGCGGTCGGTGTCGAGCGTGTCGTAGTAGCAGCGTTGCGAACCCAGTTCGCGGCTGTAGTGGCCGGCCGGGGCGCTCAGCGAACGGCGCCGGGCCGCATCCGAGGCCGAGGGGCTGAGAATGTCGCACGTCGAGATGGCTTCCCCGAGGGTCCGCCCGTCGACACGTCCCACCGAGGTGTCGAGCAGTCCCCCGCGGTTGAGTTCCCCGAGGATGGCGAAGATCCCGCCCGCACGGTTCACGTCCTGGATGTGGTAGCGGGAGTTGGGCGCCACCTTGCACAGCACCGGAACGCGCCGCGAAAGTCGGTCGATGTCCTGCATCGTGAAGTCCACTCCGGCCTCGTGGGCCACGGCCAGCAGGTGCAGGACCGTGTTGGTCGAACCGCCCATGGCGATGTCGAGTGACATGGCATTCTCGAAGGCGGCCTTCGTGGCGATCGAACGGGGCAGGACACTCTCGTCCCCCTCGAAGTAGTAGCGTTCGGCGTTGCGGACGATGAGTGCTGCGGCGTCCTCGAACAACTGGCGGCGGTTGGCGTGCGTGGCGACGATCGTGCCGTTGCCCGGGAGCGACAATCCGAGGGCCTCGGTCAGGCAGTTCATCGAATTGGCGGTGAACATGCCCGAGCAGGAGCCGCAGCCGGGGCACGCACAGCGCTCGATCTCGGCAATCTCGGCATCGCTGTATTTCGCGTCGGCCGACATCACCATGGCGTCGATCAGATCGAGATGGCGTTCGCCGTAGCGTCCGGCCTCCATCGGCCCGCCCGATACGAAGATCGTCGGGATGTTGAGACGCATCGTGGCCATCAGCATCCCGGGGGTGATCTTGTCGCAGTTCGAGATGCAGACCAGGGCGTCGACCTTGTGGGCGTTGGCCATGTATTCGACGCTGTCGGCGATGATCTCGCGCGAGGGCAGCGAGTAGAGCATGCCGTCGTGGCCCATGGCGATTCCGTCGTCGATGGCGATGGTATTGAATTCCGCGGCGAAGCAGCCGAGGCTTTCGATGCGTTGTTTGACCTGCTGTCCGATTTCGTGCAGGTGGACATGCCCGGGGACGAGTTGCGTGAACGAGTTGGCGATACCGATGACCGGACGTCCGAACTGTTCTTCACGCATGCCGTTCGCGCGCCAGAGACTCCGGGCTCCGGCCATGCGTCGTCCCGAAGTGGTGACGGCGCTTCTGAGCGTGTGTTTCATCTTTTGCGGTTCCATTTTGGCGTCGGCTTGGGCCCGAAAACCGAAAAAACCTTCCTCCCGCGGGGAGAAAGGTTTCGGATGTATTCATCGAACAGGTACGTCACCTTTCTCCCGTTATCTTTTCAGTGACCACGAGCAGCACGTTAATGACGAGATTGTTCGAATGATTCGAGGCGATCATGCCGTTTTTTTCTTTTTGTTCGGAAACAAAGATAGGGAACTAATTCGGGATGCGCAAATAATTTTCTAAATAAATTTAATAACATGACGATCCGGAAGTATTTTATTCGGTTTTGCTTTCGGATCATCCGAATACGAATTTGTATGTTACAGTTTGAAACCGCATTTTGACCCCGTTGTGCCTTTTTGACTTCGATTTTCCGGATTCGGGACCTCGGAGCGGTCTCCGGATTCCGTCCCGGAAACGCTGATGAAGGGTGAAGGCGCTGGCTCTCACTCCCATTTGTGCATTATACACGCGTATATGCGCGCGAGGATCCGCCGGAAAAAGTCACTTACGAATTGTTACCTGGATTTGGATTATTAAAATATTTGTTTTATATTTGCCCTCGATGAATCTTTGGAGGAACCATACGACACACAACGGAGAAGACGGATTTTTCGCTCTTCCCATTGCTTGTGTCTGGACCTCGCTCTCTTCGCCTGTCGGTACTTCGACGTTTGCCCTCACCACTACCGCCACTACCACCACCCCTGTGGGGGTCGAGTAATCAATATTCCGTTCGCATCGTCGTATGCCTACTTCCGGCCCAGGCTGCCGGAGCGGAAAACAGGGTGACAGCAAAAATCTCCGGTCCATATCCGAAACCGAGTCCGTAAAACCGCACCAATGTGCGCCCGTGTCGCGGGAAATGCTCCGCTGACGTCGGATCGAATTCGGAACCTTCGGAAAAAGGAGTCCCGGAGCATTTCCAAAAACGATCGGTTCCATTTAAAACGAAAATTAAACATGAAACATATCAAGGTTTTTGCCCCGGGAACGGTGGCCAATCTGGGTTGCGGGTTCGATGTGATGGGCCTGACCCTCGACGGAGTGGGCGATTTGCTGGAGGTCGGCGTCGAACCCGATGCCGAAGGCCTTTCGATCCGCAACGACAGCGGCGTGGATCTGCCCGAATCGCTCGACGACAATGTCATCACACCGGCCGTGCGGGCGATGCTCGAAGCCTACGGGCGTCCGGTGCGGGTGGAGATCCGTCTGCTCGAAAAAATCGTCCCGGGAAGCGGAATCGGCTCGAGTGCCGCTTCATCGGCCGCGGCCGTCTATGGCATCAACGAACTCCTGGGACGCCCCTTCTCGGGCAAGCGGCTCGTGGAGTTCGCCATGCAGGGTGAGGCGCTGTTGGGCGGTACGGCCCATGCCGACAACGTAGGACCGGCACTGTTGGGCGGGGTGGTGCTGATCCGCGGTTATGAACCCTTCGACATCGTGCGTCTGCCCGTACCCGACAACTTCTTCTACGCCGTGGCACACCCGGCGATTGTCGTCAGTACGAAGATGGCCCGCGAGGTTTTACCACATGACATTCCGTTGTCGAGTGCCGTGAAACAATGGGGCAATGTCGGCGGACTGGTGGCCGGGTTCGCCCTGCGCGATGTGGCGCTGATCGGCCGCTCGATGCATGATGCCGTTGTGGAACCCTATCGCAAGGGTTTTATTCCCGATTACGATGTATTGAAGGCGGAGGCGCTGGCCGAAGGCGCCCTGGCCCTGAATATCGCCGGATCGGGCCCTTCGGTCTTTGCTTTGGCTTCGGATTATGCTCTGGCCTGTCGGATTGCCGACCGGATGAAGGCTCACTTCGCGGTGCGCGGCATCACCTGCAATACCTATGCGGGTCGGGTGTCGAACGCCGGAGCGCGGGTTGTCGAATGAAAAAACGCAATGCCATGAACTATTACAGTACACGGGACCGGGAGCGGAAACAGGCCTGTACGCTCCGAGAGGCGGCGATGATGGGTCTTGCACCCGATGGCGGCCTGTTTGTCCCGGAGCGGATTCCGCAGGTCGATCTTTCCGAAGCGGAGCGACGGGCCGCAGCGTCGTATGGCTCGCTGGCGAGCTATCTGGCGGGACTCTTTTTTGAGGATGATCTCGATATGGCGGCGTTGAGCCGGGAACTGGAGTCGTTGTATGACTTTCCGGTGCCGCTGCGCCGGGTGGGGCGGAGCCGCTATACGCTGGAGCTCTTCCACGGCCCGACCTGTGCCTTCAAGGATTTCGGTGCGGGCTTCATGGGCCGTGCCGTCGGGCTCCTGGGTGCGGCCGGGGAGCGGCTCGTGATCCTCACGGCTACGTCGGGCGATACGGGCAGTGCCGTGGCACACGGATTCTACAACGTGCCGGGTGTCGATGTGGTGGTGCTCTACCCCGAAGGGAAGATCAGCCGCCTGCAGGAGTGTCAGATGACAGCCCTTGGCGGCAATATCCATCCGTTGCGTGTCGCCGGGACGTTCGACGACTGTCAGCGGCTGGTGAAGGAACTCTTTGCCGACGAGGCGTTCCGGCGTCGGCGTCGGGTGACGTCGGCCAATTCGATCAACCTCCTGCGGTGGATTCCCCAGGCGTTCTACTACTTCTACGGTTACTTCCGCTGGCGGCAAGAGACGGGCGGCGACCATCCGACGATTGTCGTGCCGAGCGGCAATTTCGGCAACCTGGCCGCCGGAATGCTGGCACAGCGCATGGGACTTCCCGTCGGGGGGTTCGTGGCGGCATCGAACATCAACGATGTGGTCCCGGAGTTCCTGCGTACGGGCGTCTACCGTCCGCGGCCTTCGATTCAGACCCCGGCCAGTGCGATGGATGTGGGGGCCCCGAGCAATTTCGAGCGGATGTTGTGGCTGTGCGGCGGGGATCCCGAGGCTTTGCGGGCCGAACTTGAAGGTTATCGCTGCGACAATGCCGGGATTCGACGGACGATCGACGAACTGTATGAACGTACCGGTTACTTCTCGGATCCGCACAGTGCCGTGGGATATGCGGCCTCGATGGCGATTGGAAAACCGGGATTCTACCTCTCGACGGCTCATCCGGCGAAGTTCGGGGAGGTGATCACCTCGGTGACGGGGAGTCGGATCCCATTGCCTGAACGGCTGGAGGCGTTGACCCGGCGTCCGCAGCATTCGGATTCGCTGGCCGTGGATCTTGCGGCGCTGGAGGCGTTTGTCGAGCAGGTTTGAGCGTGCGGCCCGGTCTGAACGTGAAGACTGTTTTGAAGGGGGGCTGTTTGGAGAGAGTCCGACCTTTGCGAATCAAATTGCCGCCGCGATCCGGAATCCCGGATCGCGGCGGCTTTTCGTGTGGGGCCTTTTCACCGGGCCGATTCCTGGCGAATGTGCGGTGTTCGGAATTCGTGTCTGGAGAAGGTTGGGTTGCGAAAGAGACGAAAAAAAGCGGAAACCTTTCGATTTCCGCTTTTGGTACCC
>CALUIG010000056.1 GCA_944320625.1 uncultured Alistipes sp. | reverse complement strand
TCCACGCCGTGACACCCGAAATCGGCGCAGCCCTGCTCCGCGCCGAGGAGCTCTGCTTCCGCCTCAACCAGCTGCCGCCCTCCCGCCGCGAAGAGCGTGAGGCCATCATCCGGCAGCTCTTCGGCCGCCTCGGCAAGGCGCCCTGCCTCCACAGTCCGTTCCACTGCGACTTCGGGACACAGATCTCCATAGGCGACCACTTCGTCGGAAACTTCCACCTCACGATCCTCGACGAGGCGCCCGTTACGATCGGCAACCACGTCTATATCGGTCCCAACGTGGGAATCTATACGGTCCACCATGCCCTGCTTGCGGACCAGCGCAACGAGGGGATCATGCAGTCACTGCCCGTCACGATCCACGACAACGTCTGGATCGGCGGCAATGTGGTCATCCTGCGCGGTGTGACGATCGGTGAAGGGGCCGTGATCGGTGCCGGAAGCGTCGTGACGCGCGACATCCCGCCGCGGGTCATTGCCGCCGGAAATCCCTGTCGCGTGCTGCGCCCCCTGACCGAAGCCGACCGGATTGCAGCGTCGGAGATAGACTGATCCGCCATCCGGGGCAGAAGCGAAAAGGAACCGACGCTGTCCGACAGCACAAAGAACGGCGGCACATCCGAATCGGGTGTGCCGCCGTCATTTGTTGCAGCCTGCAGCTATTCGTACAAAAGGTATTTCGCCCGGAGTTGCCGGAAAGCCGCGGCTTCGGGCTCCCAGCGGGCCCGAATCTCTTCGTCCGTAGCCCCGTCGAGGATCATTTCGCGGATCCACCCCACGCCGACCAGCTTCTCGAACATCGGCGTAAAGAAAGCCTCGCCCAACCCGAGACCGGCATAGGCGTCAATCACGTATTGCAACGAAAATCCCGTTGCGCGGGCTTCGTCAAGCGGCATCCGGCTCAGATCCTCACCCCGGCAGAGGCGGCCCTCCAGCGGCGGATGCTTCGCCCCGGTGGTCGGGCGCGGCGTGAAGGAGAAACTGCGGTCCTTGAGATCGGGGTGACCGTAGATTTCGAACGGTTTGTCGGTGCCGCGCCCGAGGCTCACGACCGTCCCTTCGAAGGGGCACAGCGCCGCATAGAGGTAGACGGAGCGCTGCGTCGGGAGATTCGGCGACGGCGCCACCGGCAGCACGTACTCCGTGGCATGGGTGTAGCGGCGGCACGGGACAACGGTCAGGTCGCACCGCCGGGCCCACCCCTCGCCCACGGCCATGCGGGCGATCTCGCCCATCGTCAGGCCGTGCAGCACCGGAATCGGCAGCGCCCCGACGCCCGATTTGTACTGCATGTCGAGCAGCGGTCCTTCGACCTTGTCGCCGTTGGGGTTCGGACGGTCGAGGACGACGACCGGCCGACCGAATTCAGCACAGGCGTCCATCATCCGCAGCATCGAGATATAGTAGGTGTAGAAGCGCAGCCCGACGTCCTGCATATCGACGACCAGCACGTCGAACGAGCGCATCACTTCGTCCGAGGGGCGCAGCGTACGCCCGTCGTAGAGCGAGCGGATCGGAATGCCCGTACGGGCATCCACCGACCCGGCGACCTTCTCCCCGGCATCGGCCGTACCGCGGAATCCGTGTTCGGGCGAGAAGATCGCCACGACGTCGAAACCGCACTCGTGCAACAGATCGACCAGATGGACCCTTCCGGCGGCATCGACGGTCACCGGACGTCCCGCAACGCCCACCGTTCCGGGCATCGCGGCCACCGAGGTGTGGTTGGCCAGCACGGCGACGCGGCGTCCGCGCAGCAGCGGGAAATAAGCGGTCGTATCGGTCATGCCGACCTGTACCCCGCAACCCGCCGGAAGCGGCGAAGCGGATTCCGCCGGAGCAACCTCCGGGACAACCTCCGCAAGCGGTCTCAGCAACCGCTCGTCCCCGTCAGCCCTTCCCCCAAAGGGATGAGCCCCGGCCGGATCGCCCCACAGCACCCCGGCCAGCAGGGCCATTCCCCCGCTGAGCCCGCGAAAAAAGCCCCTACGCATTGGCTCCGAACTCCATCAGGTAAGCCTTGATGAAGGCATCCAGATCGCCGTCCATCACCGCCTCCACGGCCGAAGTCTGGACCCCCGTGCGGTGGTCCTTCACGCGGCGGTCATCGAAGACGTACGAGCGGATCTGCGAGCCCCACTCGATCTTCTTTTTCGAGGCCTCCAGCGCCTGCTGTGTGGCCATGCGCTTGTCCAGCTCCCGCTGGTAGAGTTTCGACCGCAGGATCCGCATCGCGTTCTCGCGGTTCATCAGCTGCGAACGCGTCTCCATATTCTCGATCAGGTATTCGACGGGTTCGCCCGTATCGGGATCCTTGCCGTGGTAACGCAGCCGCACGGCCGTCTCCACCTTGTTGACGTTCTGACCTCCGGCTCCCGACGAACGGAACGTGTCCCACTCGATGTCCGCCGGGTTGATCGTGATCTCGATCGTGTCGTCGACGGCCGGCGAAACGAAGACCGACGCAAAGGTCGTCTGCCGTTTGTTGTTGGCGTTGAACGGCGAGAGGCGCACCATGCGGTGCACACCGTTTTCACTCTTGAGGTAACCGTAAGCGTACTCACCTTCAAACTCGATCGTACACGACTTCACGCCCACCTCGTCCCCGGCCTGGTAGTCCAGCACCTTGACCTTGTAACCGTGGGCCTCGCCCCAGCGCGTGTACATGCGCAGCAGCATCGAGGCCCAGTCCAGCGCCTCCGTACCGCCCGCCCCGGCGTTGATGTCCATGATGGCGCCGAGTTTGTCCTCGTCGCGGCGCAGCATGTTGCGCAGTTCGAGTTTCTCGATCTTTTCGAGCGTCGCGGCGTAGTGCGCATCCATCTCCTCCTCGCTCACGACCCCCTCCTTCACGAAATCGGGCATCAGTGCGAGGTCCTCGACATCCTTGCGGATCGCATCGTAATCCTCGACCCACGCCTTGATCCCCGCCACCTTGCGCAACTGCTCGCGCGCCCGGTCGGGATCGTCCCAGAAGTTCGGTTCCTGGGTCTTCTCCTCCTCGTTGCGCAGGTCGATACGCTTCTGCTCGATGTCCAGACAGCGTTCCAATGCCTCACGGCGTGTTTCGAGCTCCTTGATCTGTTCGGATAAAACCATATCTGAAAGTTGTTTCGTCTAAAATTGCTCGTGGAGTTTCCGTGCGGCGAACTCCAGGATGAAATCCGCCGTACCCTCGTCGCCCAGCACCGAAGAGTTCACACACAGGTGGTAGGTCGCCGCCTCTCCCCAGTTCCGTGAACTGTAATAGTTGTAGTAGGAGGCACGTTTGGAGTCGGTGCGCTCCATCATCGAGCGGGCCTCCGCTTCCGTACACCCCTGCCGCTTGCAGAGACGTGCACAGCGATCCTTCTCGTCGGCCGTGATGAAGACGTTCACACACCGCGGATGATCCCTCAGGATATAATCGGCACAACGTCCCACGAAGACCGCCGACTCCCGGGCAGCCACCTCCCGAATCACGTCACTCTGGATCTTGAAAAGCATCTCGTTGGAGAGGACGTTGTTGGCATTGCCGCCCTCGTACCCCGCGAAGGGGGCCCGCAAATAGCCTACCAACGTGGCAAAGACCCCCTTGCGGCCCTTCTCGTCGGCCCGTTCGAAAAACTCCGTACAGAGACCGCTCTCCCGAGCCGCCAGATTGATGAGTTCCTTGTCGTAGAGCTTGATTCCCAGACGCCGGGCAATGATCTCGCCGATGGGTTTGCCGCCGCTACCCAGCTGGCGGCCGATATTGATGATGAATTTTTCGCGTTCCATAGGTCATTGCGGATTTTCGGCGGAAACGGCAGGCTGCGGGGCCCGGAATTTCCGCAGTTGGTAAGTCAGCATGAAGAAGGCCACGATCGAGGCCAGGAGGTCCGACAGCGGCATCGAGCACCAGACGCCCCAGCTGCCGTCCCACGGCGTATGGGCATCGAAGATGTGAGGCAGGAAGATCAGGAACGGCATCAGGAACAACAGCTGGCGCGACAGCGAGAGGAAGATCGCCTTCGAGGCCATACCGATGCTCATGAAGAAGTTCGTGGCGACCATCTGAAAACCGATGATCGGGTAGCAGATAAAGACGATGCGCATGCCCTCGACGGCCAGGCGGATCAACTCTTCATCGGTCGTGAAAAGCCCCACGGCCAACCGCGGCGCCAATTCGCCGATCAGGAACCCGGTCGTCGTGACACACGTCGCACCGATCATCGTCAGTTTCAGCACCCGCAGCACCCGGTCATACTGGCGTGCTCCGTAATTGTATCCCGCAATGGGCTGCATTCCCTGATTGACTCCCATGACGATCATCACGAAGAAGAACCCGAGGCGGTTGACGATGCCGTAGGCACCGATCATCAGGTCACCACCGAACTCCTTCAGCCCCTTGTTGATCAGGATCACGATAAAGCAGGCCGCGAGGTTCATCAGAAAGGGCGACATGCCGATGGCCAGGATGTCGCGTACGATCTTGCGCCGCAGGCGGTAGATGCCGTGCCGGAAGTGGAGCAACTCCTCACGGTTCGAGAGGATACGGAACTGCCACATCAGCGAGATGATCTGTGCCAGGACCGTGGCGATGGCCGCACCGCGGATGCCCCAATCGAACCAGAAGATGAAGATCGGGTCAAGGATCGCGTTGATGATCACCGTGTTGATCGTGGCGTACATCGATTTGCGGGGATGTCCCGCAGCCCGCAGAATGGCATTCAGACCCAGGTAGAGGTGCGTGATGACATTGCCCAGCAGGATGATGACCATGTATTCGCGGGCATAGCCGATCGTGGCCTCGCTGGCCCCGAAGAAGTAGAGAATCGGGTCGAGGAACAACAGGGCGACAATCCCGAATCCGACTCCGATCAAACAGTTGAGCACCACGACATTGCCCAACACCCGCTGAGCCGTTTCGTAATCCCGCTGTCCGAGGCGCATCGACACGAGGGTCGCAGCACCCACGCCGACCAGCGAACCGAACGCTGCGGCGAGGTTCATCAGCGGGAAGGTCAGCGCCAGGCCCGAAATGGCCAGCGGGCCGACGCCATGGCCGATAAAGATACTGTCGACCATGTTGTAGAGCGAGGATGCCGTCATGGCGATGATCGCCGGCACGGCATACTGGATAAGCAGCTTCCGGATTCGTTCGGTTCCGAGTTCCAAAGCCGCCAGTTTGAGTTCCGCCATAAAATTTATTCTTGCTTACTTACAGATTCTTCATTCATTTTCCGGAGGGCGGTCCGGCTTTTCCCAGGGTTGCGGACCCGGCCGCGGGGTTCCGACCGTTCGCCCCGTCCACAGTTCCTCCTTCCACGGCCCCTCTTTTTTCAAGCCCTTCCATAAACCCTCTTTCCACGGCCCCTCCTACCGCGGGACGGCACGGTCGAGCCGGTCGAACCACTCGCGGTAGAGCGCCGGATCGGTCGAAAGTCCCAGTTCCTCGGTAGTGAAGAGCGAGGCATTCCCCGAATACCACTGGCGGGAGACGTAGACCGTAAGCCGCACCTCACTGGTGCGGTGTGCCGGCTGCACGAGGAAACTCAGACGCCGGATCTCCCCGGCCATCGACACGATAGTCAGCTCTTCGGACGGCAGTACCTGCCGCGCCACGACAAGTCCCGAAGCCTTGTCGGCACTCTCGATCAGACAGCCTTCTGCGAGCAATACCCCGAGCAGCAGATCGTAACACTCCCCGGCGCCGACCGTCATCCGGTGGCGGCAGAGGGTATCCAGCACCCGGGCATCGGGCATCCCTTCGGTGATCGACGTCCGCTTGCGGGCCTGCAGGTAGACATTCGGCGAGCAGCCTGCAAGAAACATCGCGGCCACGACCGCCGTCATGCACACCACCGCCCTCCGGCGAAGGCTCCGGGAGCGGAATCCACGATCGTCCATTCTCCGATCCGTTTTTCTATTCAAGTTCCCAGTCCGAACCGTCCTTGCGGTCCTTGACGCGAATCCCGGCTGCCGTAAGGCCGTCGCGGATGCGGTCCGAGGTAGCCCAGTCCTTTGCGGCCTTGGCGCCCTGACGGATGTCGAGCAGCATCTCCACAAGCGGCGTCACGTAGTCGCGCCCGGCAGCCGTTCCGGCAGCCTTTTCGTCGCGCAGGCCCAGAATATCGAAGGCATAGCGGCGAACGATGCCCTTCAAAGTTTCGAGGTCCTCGGCCGTAATGGTCTCCTTGCCGTCGGCCAACTGGTTGATCGTACGCACCCAGTCGAAGAGTGCCGAGATGACCATCGGGGAGTTCAGGTCGTCGTCCATGGCCGCCCGGCAGCGCTCCTCCAGTTCGGCAGGCTGCACGGTCGACGAGGCCGAAGGTTTGATCTTGCCCAGCGTCTCGATTCCCTTCATCAGACGGTCGAGTCCCTTTTCTGCGGCCTGCAACGCCTCGTTCGAGAAGTCGAGCGTCGAGCGGTAGTGGGCCTGCAGGACGAAGAAGCGGATCGTCATCGGCGAATAGGCCTGGGCCAGCAGCCGGTGATTTCCGGTAAAGAGCTCCTCGAGGGTGATGAAGTTGCCGAGCGACTTGCCCATCTTCTGTCCGTTGATCGTGATCATGTTGTTGTGCACCCAGTAGCGTGCCGAGTCGTGGCCGAGGGCGGCCGTCGACTGGGCGATCTCGCACTCGTGGTGCGGGAACATGAGGTCCATGCCTCCGCCGTGGATGTCGAAACGCTCCCCGAGGTAACGCGTCGACATGGCCGAGCACTCCATGTGCCAGCCGGGGAATCCGTCGCTCCAGGGCGAGGGCCAGCGCATGATGTGTTCGGGCGAAGCCTTCTTCCAGAGTGCGAAATCGTACGAATGGCGCTTGTCCGACTGTCCGTCCAGTTCGCGGGTGTTGGTCATGATGTCGTCGAGGTTGCGGCCCGACAGACGTCCGTAGTTGTATTTTTCATTGTACTTCTCGACGTCGAAGTAGATCGAGCCGTTCGATTCGTAGGCGAATCCCTCGTCGAGAATCTTCTTCACGAAGGCGATCTGCTCGATGATGTGACCCGAGGCGTAGGGTTCGATCGACGGAGACTCGACGTTCAGCGCATCCATCGCGCGGTGGTAACGCTCCGTATAGTAATGGGCCACCTCCATGGGTTCGAGTTGTTCGAGGCGGGCCTTCTTGGCGATCTTGTCCTCACCCTCGTCAGCGTCGTGTTCGAGGTGCCCCACATCGGTGACGTTGCGCACATAGCGGACCTTGTATCCCGAAGCCTTGAGGTAGCGGAACAGCAGGTCGAAGGTCACCGCCGGCCGGGCGTGGCCCAGATGCGGGTCTCCGTAGACCGTGGGACCGCAGACATACATGCCGACGCGTCCCTCCACGAGCGGCTCGAACTCCTCCTTGCGGCGGGTGAGCGTATTGTAAATCACGAGTTTGGAATCCATAATCATTTCCGTTTATCGGCGTTTTGAACGGGTAAAGATACGAATTTTATGCGTTATCCCGAAAAATTATCGTACCTTTGGCGCCGATTACTATGAAATTTCAGGATTTAGGACTCTCCGCGCCCCTGTTGCGCGCCATCGAAGAGAAGGGTTACGAAACCCCCACCCCCATTCAGGAACAAGCCATTCCGCCCGTACTCCGGGGCCGCGACCTGCAGGGCTGCGCCCAGACCGGGACAGGCAAAACCGCAGCCTTCACGCTGCCCATCCTCCAGTTGCTCGCCGCAGAACCGCCCGTGCGGGGCCGCCGCGAGATCCGCGCCCTGGTGCTTACGCCGACCCGCGAGTTGGCCATCCAGATCGACGAGTGCTGCCGCGACTACGCCCGCTACACGCCGATCCGCCACTGCGTGATCTTCGGCGGTGTGAACCAGCGCCCGCAGGTCGAGGCGCTCCAGCAGGGCGTCGACCTGCTCGTCGCCACCCCCGGGCGCCTGCTCGACCTCATCGGACAGGGTTACATCACGCTCGACCACCTGCGTTTCTTCGTCCTCGACGAGGCCGACCGGATGCTCGACATGGGCTTCATCCACGACATCCGGCGCATTCTTCCGCTGCTGCCCGAACGGCGGCAGTCGCTCTTCTTCTCGGCCACCATGCCCGCGGACATCGCCGCCCTGGCGGCCCGGATCCTGCACGATCCGGAGCTGGTGGCCGTGACACCTCCGGCATCGGTGGTCGAAACCATCGCCCAACGGGTCCATTTTGCCGAAAAGAGCGAGAAGAGCACGCTGCTGATCGACCTGCTCCGGACGACGGATGCCGATCAGGTGCTGGTCTTCACCCGCACGAAACACGGTGCGGACCGTCTCGCACGCATCCTCACCAAAGCCGGCATCCAGGCTGCGGCGATCCACGGCAACAAGTCGCAGAACGCCCGCGTAAGGGCGATGAACGACTTCAAGTCGGGGGCATGCCGCGTGCTGATTGCCACCGACATCGCGGCCCGCGGCATCGACATCGACCAGTTGCCGCTGGTGATCAACTACGAACTCCCGGAGGTAGCCGAGACCTACGTCCACCGCATCGGCCGCACGGGACGTGCCGGACACGAAGGTTCGGCGTGGTCGTTCTGCTCGGAGGCCGAACTGGAGTACCTGCTCGAGATCCAGAAACTGACCGGTCTGACCCTCCCCGTCGAGGGAGAAATTCCGGAGTATGCCGCGGAGGCGCTGGCTGCCGCCGGGCGGAAAAACGGCCGGAAAACGGGCCGGAAATCCGCCCCGAAAGCAGAGGCAAAAACGGCGTCGGCACCGAAATCCGCGAGAAAGAAGCCGGTTGAAGAATCCGGAATAAAGGGCAAAGACGAGAAACCGGAAACCGCCGGGATGTCCGAGAAGGCCGGGGAGGCCGGAGCCTCCGAAACTCCCGACGCGGGGAATGCCCCGAAAAAGCGCCGTCGGAAACGCCGCCGCCAGGGAACGCTGAAGGGAGAGGCCGCAACGGCTGAAACCGCCGGCACGGAATCCGCCGCCGAAGGCGTAGCGTCGTCGCACGCCGCGGCAGAAACGGCCGCCGTATCGCATCCCGCCAGGTCCGCCGGCACGGAATCCGCCGCCGAAGGCGTAGCGTCGTCGCACGCCGCGGCCGAAACGGCCACCGTATCGCATCCCGCCAAGTCCGCCGGCACGGAATCCGTCCGCTCGAAACCCTCGGCAGCAGCGAAAACCGCCACGGACCCGAAACCTGCGACAGCCGCAAAAGACGCTGCAACATCCCCTGTCCCGGAGTCCGGAGACAAGCCCCGGAAGAGGCGTCGGAGAGGAGGCTGCGGCACCCCGACGGATCCCGCTTCCGGGAAACAACCGGCCGCACGTCCCGAAACCAAACGCGACACCCCGGAGGCTTCCGCCCGCCCGAAAAAAGCCCGGACACGCGACACATCCCATCTGACAACGGAAGAGTACGAGCCGAGAACCGGGATCGAACGCGCCCGTTCGCGGCAGCTACCGAGCCGGGAAACGAAACAAACCGAGACACAAAAACGCATTCCACATACGAACGATTGGAAAAACCGCGTTAAATCATTACTTTTGCGATCATTCCGCAAATAACCGGAAGCAGGCGGGGGGGGGCCGCAGCCCGAAGCCCACAGTCTCTTCCCAGAAAAAGTAACAGGAACAGAACGATATGCACCTTTTCAAACACTGGAACAACCTTGTCGGATGGGGCGTCTTCGCCGTGGCGGCGATCGTCTACCTGATGACCATGGAACCCGTGTCGAGTCTCTGGGACTGCTCGGAGTTCATCGCTACCTCCTACAAACTCGAAGTCGGACACCCGCCCGGCGCCCCGCTCTTCATGATGCTGGCACGCCTGGCCACACTCTTCGCCTTCGGGAATCCCGACTACGTGGGCATGGCCGTCAATGCCATGAACTCCCTGGCCAGCGCCTTCTGCATTCTCTTCCTCTTCTGGACAATCACCCACCTGGCCCGCCGCCTGGCCACACGCAACGGCGCCGAACTCACCACCCCGGGCATCGTCGCCATCCTCGGAGCCGGAGCCGTCGGCGCCCTGGCCTATACCTTCACCGACACCTTCTGGTTCTCGGCCATCGAAGGCGAGGTCTACGCCCTCTCGTCGATGTTCACGGCCCTGGTCGTCTGGCTCATGCTCAAGTGGGAGGAGCAGGCCGACGAGCCCCACGCCTCCCGCTGGATCGTCCTGATCGCCTACCTCATGGGACTCTCCATCGGCGTGCACATCCTCAACCTGCTCTGCATCCCCGCGCTGGTCTTCATCTACTACTTCCGCAAGACCGGGCGCGTGACGTGGAAGGGGGTCGTCGGGACAACACTGCTCGCCGGAGCCCTGATCATCTTCCTGAACAACATCATCATCCCCTATACCGTCTGGTTCGGTGCCCAGGTCGACACGCTCTTCGTCAATACGCTGGGCCTGCCCGTCAACTCCGGCATGGTGGTCTTTGCCCTGGCCCTGATCCTCGGGCTGGGCTGGGCCGCATGGAAAGCTCACCGGAAGGGACGTGTGGTGTTGAATCTCTTCCTGATCTCGACCACGATGGTCCTCGTGGGCTTCTCCTCCTACGCCTCGATGACCATCCGTGCCGCGGTCAACCCGCCGATGAACTCCAACAACCCGAACAACCCCCACGCCCTGCTCTCGGTGCTCAACCGCGACCAGTACGGCAGCCGCCCGCTGCTCTACGGCGCCCAGTTCTCGGCACCCCCCGAGGGCGTCGTGGAGAAGCACGTCCAGTATCTCGACGAGGACGGCAAATACAAACGCGCCAGCGTCCTCACGGGCTATACCCACGCTCCGGAGTTCATGACCCTCTTCCCGCGCATGTGGAACTATGCCAAGAGCGAGAAGGAGTACAAACAGTGGGCCGCCTACCGCACCCGAACCGAAACCCTGCGCGACGAAAACGGAGAAATCCAGCGCGATGCCTCGGGCCGGCCGATCCGCGGCGAGGTGCTGGATTTCGGCCGCAAGACATACTACACCGACTCCTACGGGGATACGCGCAGTGTCGTGGAGCCCACCTTCGGCGAAAACCTCTACTTCTTCTTCAACTACCAGCTTTCGTACATGTACTGGCGCTATTTCCTGTGGAATTTCGTCGGACGCCAGAGCGACATCCAGCCCTCGCGTACGACGATCACCGACGGAAACTGGCTCTCGGGAATCGACTGGATCGATGAAATGTACCTCGGGCCGCAGGACGACCTGCCCCGGGAGATCGCCGAAAACAAGGGCCGCAACACCTATTATTTCCTGCCCTTCCTGCTGGGACTGATCGGACTGATCTACCAGCTGAACCGCGATCCGCGCAACTTCTCGATCGTCATGTGGCTGTTCATCATGATGGGCGTGGCGCTGGTCTTCTACTTCAACACCTCCCCGGGCGAGCCGCGCGAACGCGACTACGTCTATGCGGGTTCGTTCTACGCCTTCTCGATCTGGATCGGGTTCGGCGTACTGGCCCTCCGGGACCTCTTCGAACGGATCACCAAACGCCGCACGACGGCCGTTGCCGTTGCCGCCACGGTCATCTCGATGGGTATTCCGACGATCCTCGCGGCCCAGAACTGGGACGACCACGACCGTTCGCACCGCACCATGGCCCGCGACATCGGCTGGAACTACCTCCAGTCGACGCTCCCCAACTCGATCATCCTCAACTACGGCGACAACGATACCTTCCCGCTGTGGAACAACCAGGAGGTCTACGGCGTGCGTCCCGACGTGCGGATCATGAACACGTCGTACCTCGGCGGCGAGTGGTACATCGACGAGATGAAGACCAAGGCCAACGAGGCGCCGGGCGTTCCCTTCTCGCTGCCCAAACACAAGTACACCTACACCAACGATCAGACCCCGGTGGTCGACAAGCTCGACCGGGTTCCGGAGATCCGCGAGGTGATCGACTTCGTGCGCAGCGACGACCCCCGCAGCCAGGTGGAACTCACCGACGGCTCCATGATGGACTACATCCCCACGAAGCGCATCGCCCTGCCCGTGAACAAGGAGAATGCCCTTGCTTCGGGAATCGTGGCTGAAAAGGACCGCGACAAGATGGTCGACACGGTCTATATCAACCTCCGGCGCAATTCGCTGGACAAGAACCAGCTGATGCTTCTCGACATGCTGGCCAACTTCGACTGGAAGCGCCCGATCTACCTCACGCAGGTCTACATTCTGCAAGATCTCGGGCTGATGGACTACCTCCAGTTCGACGGTTACGCCTACCGGCTGGTTCCGATCCTCACACCGGTACAGAATCCCTACGAGATCGGGCGTGTAGACACCGACTATACGGTACCGCTGCTCAAGGAGACCTTCCGCTACGGAAACCTCAACGATCCAAGGGTCTACGTCGATTACTTCATCCAGTACAACCTCTCGGCCTCGCATGCCCGCGATGCCTTTGCCCGGGTGGCCAAGGAGCTGTTGCGCGAAAACCGCGTCGACGAGGCGGTCGAACTGCTCGACCTGGGGCTGGAGAGGCTCCCGACGTCGCAGATCCGCTTCACCGACTCGAACACCTATCCCTTCCTCGAGGCATACTATGCCGCTTCGGCCATGGGAGCCGAGGGGGCTGCTGAAAAGGGCGATGCCCTGTTGCTCGAATATGCCCACACGCTGATCGAATACATCGACTACTACCTGCGATTCGAGGGGGCACAGGGAGATCTGGTCTCGGGGCTGATCGACGAGAAACTCGACCAGCTGGGCGACATCTACTACCTGGCGAGCTATGCCGCACGCCGCGACGTGGTGGCCGAACTGAACAACTACTACCGTTCGCTGGGCGTCTCGGAAGAGAATCTCATCGACGTGGGTGAAACTTCCCAGCCGCTTGATTCGACGCTGAACCTGTCGGACGGGACCCGGTAACGGTCCGGCCGCGGCAAAGCAGAGAGGAGGGGGGGGGCAGCCAGATGCCCGCCGGTCCTCTTCAGCCAATAGGAATGATTCCAAAATCCTCTCCGGAATGCGGGGAGGATTTTTTGTGTGCGGGCCGGAAACCGAAG
>CALUIG010000055.1 GCA_944320625.1 uncultured Alistipes sp. | reverse complement strand
CCCGGAGTCCTCAGCCAAAAGCCAAAATCCTTTTCCCTTTTCCCTAAAAACCGTCCTTATGCAATTCACCCAAATCCCGCAACAGCTTGCTCCGCTCGGAGGTGAACTCCGCTATGCCGTCGAGCAGAATGCCGCCGGAAACCTCGACATCCGGATCGTCGAGGAGGATTCCGAAAAACTGCTGGGTGCCAAACGTTTCACCGAAACGACCTTGGCGGATTTCGACGCCGCGCCCATCCTGCGCCGAGCCGTGCGGTTCGTCCCGCAAACCGGCGGCACCGGATTCCAGTCCACCACAAACCGCACCGTAACGGCCCGGGTCGAAGCCCTCGAATCCGGCAGCGAAACCATCGCCGCAACGGCTCCCGCCCGCACCTTCCTCCCCGGCGACGACACCACCCCGGCCCCCTGCATCCGGACCACGATGCCCTTCGACCGGCTCATTCCCGAAGGTGCCGCCGATGAACTCACTCTGCTTTCCAACGGAGCGTGCGTCGTGACGGTCACCGGGCAGTCCGCCGACACCCTCGTAGCCCAAAGCTACAGCTCCGAAGAGAGCGGATTCCACCTCTTCCGGCTCGACACCCGGGATTTCCCCGCATGCGAGACCCTCACGGTCGACGCCGGAACCTGCGGAACCGTCCGCTACACGGTCGTACCCGCCTCGCAGGAGGCGGCAAGAATCGCCTGGAGATCCCACGCCGGGTCGATCGAACACTACTCCTTCCCCATAGTGCGCTCGACCACGCTCCGCGTCTCGAAACAGGCCGCCGAAGGGTGCGACGGAGTGTTCGTCACCGCGGCCGAAACCCACCGCGAAACCGAACTCGTCTCGGCATACGAATCTCCGGAAATGCTGGAAATCCTCGTCGAAACCATCTCCTCGCCAGAGGTCTGGATGCTCTGTGACGAAGGCTATCTCCCGGTCGAGGTCCTCACACAGGAGTGCGTCGTCAGGCAGCGCGGCGTGCTCTGCGCCCTGGAACTCGTCGTCCGACCCCAAAAAAGCGTATCATGGAACTGAGAATCGACGGTCGGATCTGCGACCTGGGCACCGACCGGATCGCCGTGCCCGGATACGATGTCGCAAGGGCCGAAACCATCGACAACGCACGCGAAGGCCGGGCACTGACGATCCGAATCCCCCGGTCGAAACAAAACGACGACATCACAGGGTTCGCCGCGGATGTCGATACGGCCGAACGTTTCAACGACGCACTCCACACCGCGGAGGTCCTGGCCGAAGGCGCCCGGCTCCTCGCCGGCACGGTCCGGCTCCTCGCCGTGGAGGACCACGCCTACAAGCTCGAAATCCGCAGCGGTGGCGCCGATTGGGCGCAACGGGCCGCACAAAGCAGATTCAAAGACCTGGAAATCGACTGGTCCGCACGGCTGACCCCGACCACCATCCTCCAAAGCTGGACGAACAATGACCCCGTAAAGTTCTTCCCCATCCACCGCGACGAATACGAACAGCAGAACAGTTCGTCGGACCTGCTCCCCGCAGAACGGCTCCTCGCCGTGGAGGACTACCACCCCTTCCTTCATGTCGCCACGCTCGTCGAACAGATCTTCAACCAAAGCGGATACCGCATCGAAAGCAACTTCCTCGAATCGGAACTCTTCCGCTCGCTCTACATGAGCGGAGCCTATGCCTCGAGCGACACCGCAGCAGCCGTCAACCGGATGGGATTCTCGGCCCGGAGGCTCGGACCCGCCACCGCAACCGGCAATGAACTCGGACGTGTGAGCGCCAACCCCAAGGCAATCGCAAACACCGTGGGAAACATCGTCGATACGGCCACGCCCCAAAGCATCGATGTCGACGGCGAAGCCATCAGCGGACTCTACAACAACGGAAACTGCTTCTCGATGGACAACGACAAGATCGTCTTCACCCCGCCTTCGGAGATCACCGTCGGATTCGAATACTACCTGAAGTACACCACGGCCCACCGGATCCGATCCCGGACCCGACTCACGGGATTCGACACCATCTATCTCGGACCCGGATCCGAATTCACCTTCCAGCTGGCAAACCGCTACGAGGATCAGCGCGACAAGCTCACCAACAACTTTTCCTACCGCGCAATCGTCTTCGACCACACCTCCGGTGCCCAGTACCGGCTGCTCTATACCCTGAACGGCGTGGCCGGAACCCTCTGGGCCTCGTTCGCCGCCCGGACAGCAACGGTCTCCACCCCCTATTCGGGAAGCGTCGCCAATCCCCGGCTGCAGATCCTCAAAGGCTCGCAATGGTCCGACTACTCCGGAGACTGGGCGCTCTACAAGGGTTACATCGGTGAGACGGGAGAAACAACCGTCGAGGTGCGGCTCCGGGCCAGTTCAGAGAGGATCTCACCCTCCTCGCCCAAATACTTCAACCAGATCTACTTCGCGGGAGCCGAAGAGGGAATGGCCCTGACCCTCCACAAGGAGTGCTCGCTCCGTCCGCTCTTCAATCCCGGACCGGGATTCGGCTCGCCGATCGACTTCGCGGACGTCGCCCGCCACGACATCCCTCAATCCGAACTGCTCGAAGCCCTCGCGCACCTCTTCAACCTCCGGTTCTACACCGAAGAGCAGACCCGGACGGTATGGATCGAACCCGAAACCGAGTTCTTCGGAACCGGGAATACGGTCGACTGGAGCCAACGCACGGACTTCTCGCAACCCGTCGTCCGGACACAGATCGCCCCCGGGATTCACGAAGTGCGCACCTGGAGATTCCAGGACGGAGACGGAGCCGTGAGCCGCTTCGACTCCGAAGAGCAGACCACCCTCGGAGCCTGGAGTTTCCACTCCCCCTCCTACGCCACACTCCAGGGCGAGAAGCTCCTCCGCAATCCGCTCTTCGCGCCCTCGCTCAACTCCGTGGGCCACTACCTGAACGCCCCGTCGGCCCGGATCCTGCAGGTCGGTGACCGCGACGACGCCGCGGAGGACGGAACAAACTTCACACCCCGGATCGTCCGCTACTTCGGAATCAAGGCCCTGCCCGAGGAGGAGCGCTGGGGGTACCCCTCCGGTCAGAACGAATACCCGCTGGCCGCCTTCCTCTTCCCGGGAGACGACTCCACGGAGCCCTTCACGCTGGGATTCGAGGACCGTGACGGCGCCGTCGGCCTGCACCGCTTCTACGACCGGCAGGTGCAACGCGAATCGGCCCGCGAGCGGATCTCGATCCGGATGAGGATCGCACCCCATGAATTCGAGGCGCTCCTCTCGCCCGGAACCGGAGCCCCCGACATCCGGTCCGCATTCCGGATCGACACCGGAGACGGTATCGTCACGGCGGCCCTCCGACAGATCGGAGAATATGATCCCGACCGGGCCTCGGTCGAATGTACGTTCGAACGCATCGACGAAGCATGACCCGGCTCGACGAACGACTCGCGGAGATGCTGCTCCGCGAGGTCCGGGGACTGACGGCCCGACAGGCCGTGCTGAAACTCCTCGACGGCGGATTCATCGACCGCCGGGCCTGTGAACGACAGGCCATCCGCGACGAGGTGCAGCTGCTTCAACAACGGGGAATACCCCGCTGCGAAGCACTCGAAGTCGCAGCCTCCGAGTTCTGCTGCTCCTACGAAAAAGCCCGAAACGCAATCTACAACCATTCCAAAAACTGAATCCATGAAATCGGAAATCCAAATCAACAACTCGGCCGACGTGTGCCAGATCGACATCGAAGGGACCATCGGGATCCCCGAAGAGTGGCAGTTCGACGACCCCGACGCCCGGGTGGCGACCTACGAACGGTTCCGCGATGCCTTGAAGCGCATCGCCGAGATCGACGCTCCGCAGGTCGTGGTCAACATCCGCTCGACGGGCGGTGACGTGAACGATGCCCTGCTCATTTTCGACGCGCTCCGCCAACTCCCCGCCCGCATCATCACCCGTTGCTACGGCTACACCGCCTCGGCCGCCACGATCATCGCCCAGGCCGCCTCGGAGGGTGACCGCGAAATCTCCGGAAACGCACTCTATCTGATCCACAACTCGATCTGCTCCACGGAGGGGAATGCCGCCGAAATCGCCGGTGAAATCGAACTCCTGCGCCAGACAGACGCCCGCATCGCCGCACTCTACGCCGCCCGGTCGGGACGTCCGGTCGAGGAGTTCGAAACCCTGATGGGTGAAAACAACGGGAACGGACGCTGGCTCTCGCCCGAAGAGGCCGTTGCGGCGGGTCTCGCCGACCGCGTGATCGAAACCGCCGGACCCGCCGCCCGCTCGCTGACCCGGAACATCGCCCGCGGATGGAGACGTCTCCTGTCCGAAATCGGCGTGAAGCACTCCCCGCAGCCGTTCGACGACCGCAACATCCTCCACTCCGAACGGGAACTCCACGAACTGCATCTGCGCTCGGCGGTCGTAGCCGAGGAGACCCGCCGGAAAATTGCCCCGACAAGAGTCAGGCCCTGCGAGGACCCCTCCTGCGGCGAGGCGGTCCGATCGGCCAACGAACGCGCCTATGCCGAAGACGCCAAGTGCTTCCGCAACTGAGCCGCCCCGACGCCCGGACTCCCGGGCAACCGGAC
This sequence comes from uncultured Alistipes sp., assembly GCA_944320625.1. Taxonomy (GTDB): domain Bacteria; phylum Bacteroidota; class Bacteroidia; order Bacteroidales; family Rikenellaceae; genus Alistipes. The sequence continues at coordinate 8,634 of CALUIG010000055.1, read as the reverse complement.
CCAAACACCCGAAAAGGCCGAAGGGTACTCCCCCCGAAGCCGAAAAACAATCCATAAACCCTCAAATTTCAAAACATCATGACTTACCTCGAAAATGCGAAACAGTACACCGGTTCCGACCTCGAAAACATCTTCTTCCGTCCGATTCTGACCGGACAGTCGGCCAAGGACCTCGGCGTCCGCGTCCTCTACAACATGCCCCAGGATACCCGGGTCCAGCTCTGGGACGGGCAGCGGAACATCCTCCAGAAATTCACCTCCGCCGGCTGGGCCGGGAGCTCGCCCGCCACGAAAATCGAAAAGAGCATCGACCTCCAGCGCGTGAAGGCCGAAGTGGGATTCGCCGCCGCCGACTACTTCTCGATGGTCTACGAAAAGATCGCATCGATCGTCGACGTCAACATGGAGGACCTCTCCGGAACCATCCTCGAACAGGCCGAAACCGAACTCTTCCGTAAAACCCTGGCCGAAAACATCCGGGCTACGATGTGGGTCGGTGACACCTCCGCATCCTCGGGATACAACACCTTCGACGGATTCCTCAAACAGCTGAAGACTCAGTCCACCAACCAGACCATCTACAACTTCACCTACCAGGATTCCGACCTCGCGGACAACGGCTATGCCGAAGAACTTTTCGACAAGCTCTGGAGCAAGGCAGACCCCCGCACCCAGGATCTCAAGGGCGAAGGACAACTGGCCTACTTCGTCTCCTCGGACATCTGCTACCTCTACGAGAAGTATCTCGACGAAAAGGGTGTCGATTCGGCCTACATCGACTCGGTAAACGGACGCCCGCAGCTGGCCTACCACGGCATCCCGGTCGTCGACGTGCGGATGGGCAGCTACCTCTCCAGCACCTCCCTCCACAAGTCATTCGCCCTGCTCACCGACCGCCGCAACCTGGTCATGGCCGTCAATACGGCCGACATGCCCGGAAACGAGGTCCGCATGTGGTACAATCCCGACGAAATGGAGAACCGTCAGCGCGCCGTCTTCATGGCCGGCTGCCTGCTCCTCGACGAGGTCCTGATCACCTACGCCTACAAACAGTAAAAACACCCGAGTGCCGCCGCATGGCTTGCGGCGGCACTCCCCGCAAACCGAAAACATCCCATGAGCAAAATGCAAAAATTCAAAACAGCCATAGGAATCGCCAACCGTACGGATCCATATATGGCCCTGGGGCCCTCCCGCGTCGAAAACGACCGGTTCTGGAGATGGGGCGACGACAACCTCTTCCCCGCAGCCCTCGCCCTGATGGCCCGGCGCTCGACCACACACCGCCGAATCATCAACGACAAGGCCGACTACATCTCGGGAAAGGGATTCATCTGCGACGAGGCCCGACAACCCGCCCTGGCCGCATTCGTCCAACGCGTGAACGGAAGCGGGGAGAGCCTCCGGCAGATCCTCAACAAACTGGCCTTCGACAAGTCGCTCTTCGGAAACGCATTCCTCGAAGTGGTCACAGATGCCCGGCACTCGTTCCTCTCGCTCTACCACCAGGACGCCTCCCGATGCCGCGTGGCCCGCGACTCCGGACACATCCTCCTCCACCACGACTGGGCCGCATTCAAGCCCGACGAAGCGAAATCACTGCCCCTCTATCCGAATTTCGAAGCCCAGAGCGACGGAACGCTCCGGGCCATGATCCACTACAAGGATTACGAACCCATGTTCGAACACTACGGAATCCCGACCTACATCGCCGGATTCGGCGTCTCGGCCATCGCCTACAAGACCGATCGCTGGAACATCTCCCGACTGGACAACTCGTTCCAGCTGTCGGGTGTGATGATGCTCGACTCGTCGGTCGACAACGAGGCCGAAGCCGAACGCATCGTACGGATGGCCGAACGGAAGTTCGCCGGGAATCCCGGACAGGTGATGTTCGTCATCCGCGACGGCGGCGACGACGACAACTCGCGCTTCATTCCCATTACCGCCCAGAACGAGGGAGACTGGCAGGCCCTGCACGAACAGGCCGTCGGCGATATTGTCGTGGCACACTCCTGGTTCCGAACCCTCAGCGGACTGGACTACGCCTCGGGATTCAACGCCGAGCGCATCCTCCACGAATACGAGGTGGCCCTCAATACGGTGATCCTGGCCGAACAGGCCGAACTCACCGAACCGATCCGTGCAGCCATCACCGCGATCCTGGGGCTCGACACCTCCTCGCTGCAGATCGTCAACCGTCCGCCGACCCGGTCGAAACCCATTTACATGAAGGTCTGGGAGGCCCGCAAGGCCGACGGTCTCGACTACGACCCCGAAGACCCCAAGCAACAGGCCTTCCTCTCCGAAATCACCAAATACAACGTCACAAGCATCGGCTGATCCGCGCTCCGTGCGGGGCCTCCGGTCCCGATCGGAGGGCGTCGCACGGCGCGGACCCGCCGCAAACATCCCGTCCTCATGAATACGCTCATCTCACCCAGCCAATGCCTGAAACTCGCCTTCGCGGAGGGCGAGTACCTCCCGCCGGAAACGCTCGGCGAAATCGACATCGCCGCCGCCGAACAGCGCTATCTTGTCCCGGTAATCGGCCCGGAGTTTCACGAAAAACTCCTGGCCGGCAACTACACCGATTTCCGCGACGAATACCTTGCGGCCCCCCTGGCACTCTTCACCCGGCTCGCCCTGCAGCCGCGGCTCGACATCCGCACCGGACAGTGCGGAACGACAGCTCCGAAATCCTCCTGGAGCCAGCCCGCCGACGACGAGGCCATCCTGCGCCATCGGAATGCCCTGCGCAGCGAAGCCCGGACCCTGCTGCGCCGGGCCGTCGACCACCTCGAATCCCACCGCGGGGAGTTTCCCGAATACCGACCCGAAAAAAACATCCTGAACCGCTGCACGACCGATGGAGGCTTTGTTCAAATTCGTTAGCGGCATCGTGGCGGGGATCGCTGCGCTGTTCGCACCCATTCATCCGCTCGTGATCACCACCCTGGTCTTCATCGGCGTGGATTTTCTCTCGGGCGTCTTCGCCGACCGGGCCGTGGCCCGGCGCGAAGGACGGGAATGGTACTTCGAAAGCTGCAAGGCCTGGCGCACGGTCGTCAAGATGGCTCTCTCCGTCACGGCCATCGCTATGGCCTGGCTTCTCGACCGCTGCGTGCTGGACTTCATGCAGTTGAACCTGGCGAAACTCTTCACCGGATTCACCTGCGGTGTGGAGCTGTGGTCGTTCCTCGAGAATGCCGCCCAACTCTCCGAGGCTCCGCTCTTCCGCTGGCTGCGGCGCTACGCCCGGCACCGGGTCGAAAAACACCTCCAAATCAAGGACGACGACCATGGCACGAGGACTCGATAACCGCAATCCCGGAAACATCCGCCAGTCGAAGGTCCGCTACCGGGGTGAGGTGCGTCCCTCACGCGACCCGGCATTCAAGGAGTTCGAAAGCCTTGCCTGGGGCTATCGCGCCATCTTCGTACTGCTCGACACCTACCGCATCCGCTACGGGCTGCAAACCATCCGGGAGATGATCTCCCGCTGGGCCCCGCCCTCGGAAAACCATACCGAAGCCTACATCCGCGCCGTCGCCGCCGATACGGGCATCGATCCCGACGAGACTCTCGACACGCACGATGCAAAAACCATGATCCCCATCGCGGCAGCCATTTCGCGCGTGGAGAACGGTTCGGCAGCCGATCCGCAGCAGGTTGCGGCCGGCTGGGCGCTTTTCCGGAGTGATTCCTGACACTTTTCAACCTATTTTGACTATCTTGCAGGCATGAAAACCGCCTGCCTGTTCGATCGGCTCGACCGCATGCCGATGGCCAAGCTCCTCGCACCCTTTGCCGCGGGGATTCTGCTGGCCGGATGCTACGAACTGCCCCTGTGGTTTCTCGCAGGGGCTTTCGTCTGTACGGGTGTCGTGGCTCTGCTCTTCCGTTCCGGAGTCGCCCTGGTGGTGATGCTCCTCACATCGGGATTCTCCGCAGCACAGCTCCGCGAGCCCGAAGTAACCGTCCCGCGGAAGATCCACACGGTCTACGAAGTGATCGTCGAGGGATTTCCCGTCGAACGCAGCCGCTATTCGGTAGCCGATGCCGCCGTCACGGCCTGGCGGAACCCGACGGACGGGCATTGGCACGCCTCGGATGCCCGGATCCGGCTCTACGCCGATTCGCTGACCCTGCTGCAGGCCGGGGAACGGATCCGCTGCCAGGGTCGCATAAGGCCGTTTCAGGGCGGTGCCGAGAGTTACCGCCGTCTGATGGAGCGCCGGGGTTATGCCGGAACACTGTGGATCGGCGAAAGGTCGATTCTCGACCGGAAGAGACAGAGCTCAGAAAACCTGCACCTGGCAGCCGTCAAACGGCTGGAGCGCCTGCCGATGGCTCCCGAAGCCCGTGCGGTCGTCGAGGCGATGGCGGCGGGTGAGCGGCGCGGAATCCCCGCCGAACTGCGCGCAGCCTACTCCCGCAGCGGATTTTCTCATCTGCTCGCCGTATCGGGACTCCATACCGGAATCGTCTTTGTCGTGGTGAACGTGCTGCTTTGGTGGCTGCCCCTGGTGCGGCGCGGGCATCTCTGGAAAAATCTCCTGGCGGCCGCATCCGTCTGGCTCTTTGTCGCCGCGGCCGGATTTCCGCCCAGCGCCGTACGTGCCGCCGTGATGTGCACCTTTCTCCAGACCGCACTCGCCTCCGCCTCGGAGTATGTCGCCATGAACGCCCTGGCCGCCGCGGCCTTCATCATGCTGCTCTGGAATCCCAACTGGCTCGGCGACCTGAGCTTCCAGCTCTCGTTCCTCGCCGTTGCGGGGATTCTGGCCTGGGGCGTGCCCCTCTGCCGCAGGTGCCGGACCCGCTACAAATGGCTGAATGCCATCATCGACGCCTATCTGATCGGATTGACGGCCACACTGGCCACCGCACCGCTCGTCTCGCACACCTTCGGAATCATTCCGCTGGCCGGAGTACTCATCAATCCGGTGGCGATCCTGCTGTCCGGGGTGGTGGTCTTCGGCGGTGCCGTCTGGATGCTCCTGCCCGTCGGGTGGCTTGCCCCGCTCTTCGGAGCGGTGACGGGCAAGGCCGCCGAAGCCGTCAACCTCCTGGCCCGGATGACCGCCTCGCTGCCCGCAGGAGCCGCCGACTACCGGCTCGGAGGCCTGCAAACCGGACTTCTCTACAGTGTTTTCCTGCTCGTAACGCTCCTTCTCTGGTGCCGGGAACCGAAAAAAAGGCTACCTTTGCGTCCGTAACCCCGCCCTTCCCCGTGATAACCGCCGAAGAATACGAACTGCTCCGCACCGACGAGCTCCGACAGGCAATCGCCGCCGCCCGGGGCCGCGATCCGCTGGAGGTGGCGCTCGACCGCACGGTACCCCATGCACGGCTCGTCGCCACGCAGGTCAAGTACCTCGCACGTGCCGAACGCAAACTCCCGTCGTACGCCGCGGCACAGTGCATCCTGCCCCCGCGGGCCTTCGAACAGGCGTCGAGCGAGGCGACGGCCGCCCACAAGCAGATCGCGGGCGACACGGTCCTGGACCTCACCTGCGGACTGGGGGGTGACGCCCTCTATCTGGCCCGGCATTTCCGCCGCGTCGTGGCCCTCGAGCGCGACCCGCTGCTGGCCCGCATCACCGCCGACAACCTTTCGAGAATGGGGGTTGCGAATATCGAGGTCGTCAACTCTTCGGCCGAGGAGTTCCTCAACCGCGAAGGGTTGCATTTCGACTGGGTCTATGCCGATCCCGACCGTCGTTCGGCCGAAGGGCGCAAACAGGTGCGGCTCGAAGCCTGTTCGCCGGACATCGTAGCCCTGAAACCGGCGATCGACCGCATCACCGCACGGCTCTGTCTGAAAAACTCCCCGCTGTTCGACGTGGACGAAGCCCTGCGGCTTTTTCCCGGCTGCCGTGTGGAGGTCGTCTCGTCGGACGACGAGTGCAAGGAGGTGATGGTCTACGCCGACGGAACGGGACCGCTCGTCACGGCCACGGCCCTCGGAATCGGAAGTTTCTCGGCACGGCCCGGGAGCGCGGCGCCCGAAGCCCCGGCATTCGATCCGACGCGTTACCGCTGGCTCGTGATCCCCGATGTCGCCCTTCAGAAAGCCCGTCTCACACGACTCCATCTGGCCGGAAAGGCCGACTGCTGGAGTGACCTCGGATTCGGATTCGCAACGGAGAAACCGCAGGATGTGATCGGCCGCACGCTACCCGTCGAGGCCATCGAGTCCTACGATCCGAAGCGGCTGAAACACACACTGAAAGGCCGCGGCATCGAGATCCTCAAACGCGACTTCCCCCTTCCGGCCGAAGAGCTGATGCGGCGGCTCGGCACCCGGCCCGGCGCCGAAGTGCGGATGGCCTTCACGAAAATCGGGAACGATTTTTGGGCAATCCGCCTAAAATAGCTATCTTTGTCAAATAGCACCGCAATGGCGGACCGGGCCCATGGAACTCCGAAAACTCTTCACCTATTTCACCGACACGATCTTCCGGCAGGACGTGAACGAATGGCGCAATCCCGTCGTGCGGTGGCTCGTGCAACAGTACCGGCTGCTCTTCTACACGGCCCGCGGGCTGCTCGAACACGGAACGCTGGTCCGCTCCGCAGCCCTAACCTTCTACACGCTCATGTCGCTCGTCCCGCTCCTGGCTCTGGTCTTCGCCGTGGTCAAGGGGTTCGGACTCGCCGACGGACTCGTCGAAAACCTCTACGAACTCTTCCCCCAGCACCCCGAAACCGTCGACTACGTCGTCGGATTCGCCGAAAACGCCCTGGCCCGTACCCAGGGCGGTGTCGTGGCCGCCGTGGGTCTGGTGATGCTCTTCTGGGCCGTGATCCGCGTCTTCGGATCCATCGAAAACGCCTTCAACAACATCTGGGAGGTCAAGGTCGAACGAAGCATCGCCCGCCAGTGGACCGACTACATCGCCGTAGTGATGATTGTCCCCGTACTCTGGATCCTCGCCAACGCCGTCGGGAACTACATCGAACAACTGCTGGGGCTCTACAACAAATGGTACTTCACGACCCTCTCCCGCCTGGCCTCGATGGTCGTCATCTGGACGATGTTCACCCTGCTCTACCTGATCATCCCCAATGCCCGCGTGCGTTTTCAGAGCGCCCTGATGGCCGGAATCGTCGCCGGAACCATCTTCCTGCTCTTCCAGTGGGGATATGTCTACGTCCAGCGCTGGATGACCTCCTACAACGCCATCTACGGAAGTTTCGCAGCCCTGCCGCTCTTCCTCATCTGGATGCAGACCTCCTGGGAGATCCTCCTCTTCGGCGGAGAGCTCTCATTTGCCTACCAGAACATCAGCCGCTTCGCCGAGGAGCGCGAGTCGCTGCGGATCAGCTACGACCAGCGCCGCAAGGTGCTCCTGGCCGTGATGATTCTCGTGGCCCGTCACTTCCGTGACCACGGAGGGACGCTCTCGACCGACGCAATCCGCGAACGCCTCGGGCTCCCGACCCGTATCGTCAACGACATTCTCTTCCAGCTCGTGCAGGCCGGACAACTCATCGCCGTACGCAATGGCGACGGCGAACGCGAAGTGGCCTTCGCCCCGGCCCACGACCTCGCATCGATTACCGTCTACGGGATCCTCGAAGCCGTCGAACAGTCCGGACAAACCACCCTCGACCTGGGACAAACCCCCGAACTGGCCCGCATGAACCGTGAAGTGGAGACCCTCAAGCAGGAGGTTCTCCATTCTCCGAGCAACGTACGATTGACTGACTTGCTGTAAACCCCGCAGAAAAACATGAAACGTGTCGTCATCATCGGAAGCGGGAATCTGGCGGAAGCCCTGGCACTGGCCGTCGCCGGGAGTGACCTGGAACTCCTCCAGCTCTTCGCCCGCAATCCGGAACGGGGAGGCGTCGTCGCCGGCCTGGCCGGATGCGACTGGACCTCCAACCCCGAAGCACTCCGCCGCGATGCAGACATCTACCTGATCGCCGTCAGCGACCGGGCCGTGGCCGAGGTGGCCTCCTCACTCCCGATTCCCGAACGGGCGGCCGTGGCACATACCGCCGGGAGCGTACCCTTGGAGGCCCTTCCGGAACGATTTGCTCATCGTGCGGTCTTCTACCCGATGCAGACCTTCACCAAGGGTCGCCGGGTCGATTTTTCGGCAATCCCGGTCTTTCTCGAGACGGCGGATCCCGGATTCCGGACCGAACTCGAGGCCTTTGCCCGCAAACTCTCCCGGACGGTACGCTGGGCCGACTCCGCCCGGCGGGGCAAGGTGCATCTGGCCGCGGTCTTCGCCTGCAACTTCGTCAACCACATGTATGCCCTGGGCGAAGAGGTGGTACGCAGCGCCGGGCTCGATTTCGAGGTGCTCAAGCCGCTGATCGCCGAGACCGCGGCCAAGGCCTGCGACGCCCGCTCGCCGCGCGACGTACAGACCGGCCCCGCCGTGCGCAACGACATCCCGACCCAGGAGCGGCATCTCGCCCTGCTCGACGGCAACCCGACCCTTCAGGAAATCTATACCCAAATCAGCCAAGAGATATGGAAAACTTCAAGGAAAAGATAGCCCGCTGCCGGACCTTCATCTTCGATGTCGACGGCGTGATGACCGACGGGGGCATCATCCCCACACCCGACGGCGACTTCATCCGCCGCTACAATGCCAAGGACGGCTACGC
>CALUIG010000054.1 GCA_944320625.1 uncultured Alistipes sp. | reverse complement strand
ACCTATTTCCCGGCAACCAGTCCGTAGAGTTCCGTAAGGCGATTGCACATCTCCTCCCACGAGAACCGGCGACGCTCCTCCACACAGTTCAACCGGAAGCGGGCAAGCGTATCCCCTTCGTACATCCGTTCGATTGCCTCGGCAACCCCCTCCGCATTCGGAGCACAGACGTATCCCACCCGGCCGTCCGGAACGATCTCGGCAAGCCCTCCGACGCGGGTAACCACCATCGGAACGCAGAACTGATAGGCAATCTGCGTCACACCGCTCTGCGTCGCCGTCTTGTAGGGCTGCACCACGAAATCCGCCGCCGAAAAGTAGTATTTCACCTCCGCATCGGGCACGAAGCGGTCGTGCAACAGCACCTCGTCCTGCAAGCCGTGGTCGGCAATCTGCTTCAGATAGGGCTCCTTGGCCGTGTAGAACTCCCCGGCCACGATCAGCCGACGGCCCTCCGTACGGCCCTGCCGTCTGAGCAGCGCCCAGGCATCGAGCAACAGGTCCAGCCCCTTGTAATCGCGGATCAGTCCGAAAAAGAGCACGTAACGCAGCGAAGGATCCAGGCCCAACCGTATGCACGCCTCCGTACGTTCGACGCGTTCGCCGAAGTTCTCGAACAGCGGATGCGGCGAAAAGAGTGCCGGGGCCGACGTATAGGCCGCAAGTTCATGATGTACCTGTTCGGACATGTAGATGAATCCGTCGACCGAACGCAGGTAGTAGCGGTTGCAGGGGCGGTCGATCAGATGGTGTTCGTGGGGTTCGACATTGTCGATCTGACACAGCACCTTCGTATGGCCGTTGCGGCGCGCGAGCCGTGCGATGCTCCCGAAGCAGGGCGCCATGAAGGGCGTCCAATACTTCATCAGCACGAAGTCGGGACGCTCACGGCAGATCCGCCGCCCGACCCGCCACCAGTTCAGCGGATTCACCGTATTGACGCACCGCGTGATGCGCAAATCGGCCGGAGCCGGAGTGGTTACCGTCTGGCTCTCCCCCGGGAAGAGCAGCGACGGATATTGCAGCGTAAAGGTCCGGATGTCGACCTCCGCACCCCGGCGCTGGAACGTCCGCGCCAGGATCTCCAGAATCGATGCCAGGCCGCCCCGATACGGGTGGGCGGGACCCACGATTGTGATTTTCATAGACTGAAACTGAGGACCGCAACCGTCGTTCTCCTCCGCCCCGGGAGCATGCTCCGGGCGGAACAGACACGCCACGTCCGGCCCGGAAATTAATCGTTTGACGCTTGGCCGCTTTTCCACTCCAACCCGGCCCGCACCGCCGCCGTGGCACCGTCAGCCGAAATCTCGAACAACGCAGCATGATCCCGCAACTCGCATCCTACCGTCAGCGTCTGCCCGAGGCGGCACTCCTTCAGGAAGTGGATGTCCAGCCGGACCGGAGACTCGTCCGTCAGCAACTCCACCGGAAGCATGTCCAGCATCATCTCGATATAACGCATCGTATTGACATGCCGGTTGAAATCGATGTCGCTGTAAACCACGCGGTGTTCGGTCCGCTGTGTGGGCGTCACCTCCCGGATCTTGCGCGGCTTCTCCGCGGGAGGCGGAACCGGAACTACCGCCCCGTCGTGCTGCCGCCCAACCCACGAGAGATCCACCGCCGAGCGCGTCGTCAGGTCGATCATCGCCCACTGCGTTACGGCCCGGCCGAATTCGCGCCCCGCGGCGTCGGTCAGCGTGAAGTTGCGCGTCGACAAAACCCGACCGTAGTCACTGATCCAGGTCGAGACCGTATAATCCGTATACTGTTCGGGACGGCGGTCGATCTCGATCGCCATGCGCGACAGCACCCATGAATGGTTCTCGGCATTCAGCACGTCCACGCCGAAACCCTTGCCATAGGCATCCAGGCCCGCCGTATTGAGAATCGACGAGCCCAGCGACGACAGCGTCGCCCGAAGCGTGAAATCAACCTCCTGAGGCTCGACACGATAGTTATAATGTGATTTTTCCGCCATATTCCCGGTTTTTCCTGAGACAAAGATAAATATTTTTACTATATTTGTTCTCATCGTTAATCCTTAAACACCACTCTTTATGGAAGCAAAAAAACTCGACTTCGCGGCAACTCTCAAGGATGCGATCACCATCGGTACCAAAAATGCACCTTCGGTCATCGCTGCCGTGGCCCTCTGGCTCATCACCATCTGGGTCCCCTACATCAACGTCGGAACGACCATCGCCATCACACTGCTCCCCACCCAGCTCGCCAAAGGCGAAATCATCAACCCGCTGGGGATCTTCGACAGCAAATACCGCCGCTATATGGGTGAATACTTCATCACCATGGGGCTGATGGTCTTCCCCATCCTCATCGGATTCATCTTCATGATCGTTCCCGCCATCGTGCTCTCGATTGCATGGGCCCTCTCCTACTACTTCCTCCTCGAGAAGGGCAAGAACCCCATACAGGCCATCAAAGCCTCGAACGATGCCACCTACGGCAGCAAATGGATCATGTTTGCCGTCATGCTCGTCGTCGGAATCGTCGCCGGTATCGTCTTGGGCATCTTCCAGGCGATCTGCGACGCCATCAACGTCGGATTCATCACCTTCATCGTGATGTTCGTCCTCTACGTCCTGATCATCTCGATCAACATGGCCGTCAACGCCTCCTTCTGGAAGCAGCTCAAGGACAACGTCGAATAACGGGCCACGCATCTCACAATAATCCGGGGCAGCGGCACATGGCCGCTGCCCTTTTTTTCGCCACTCCAAAAAAATTTATCGTTTTTCGATAAATATTATTTGTTTTTCGAATATTTCCCCTATCTTTGCATGCACAACAGCAAACCTTGAAACATGCAGAACAAAAAATCACTCCTCAAACGGCTCCTGTTCCTGTACATCGCCTTCTTCCTTATCCTCGTAACGGGAATCGTCCACAACCTGCTCGGAGACTTCGGGCGCGGAGCCGAAACCGGCGTGATGATGGGTGAGAAAATCGCCGAAACCATCCAGCAGGGTGCTCCCCGGCAGATCTACCTGCTGGGGGACATCCATGTCATCGACCAACCCGATGGGCTGATCCGCCTCCGGAACGGGGATACGGAGGTCGAAGCCTGCATCACCCGACTGAACCTGCTCGTCGACAAACCCTCCCAGGAAGCATCACCCGTCGGCCTGGCCTTCCGCTCCGTCGGAGGAAACGGATGGATCTATCTGCTCACCCTGCTCATCCCCGTGCTCTTCCTGGCCATCATCGTGCTGATGATCATGATCATCCACTCGCTGCGCCGTTCGATCCGGGAAGAGAGGACCCTCGACCGGCGGAACGTCTGGTATCTCCGTACCATCGGACTGCTCACCATCGTCTCGGAACTCGTCAACGGAGAACTCGTACACACCATGAGCCTCCGGGCCGCAGAACTCCTCAACGGAAGCGGTTTCACCGTCGATACGGCCTTCGACATCTCCTATTCCACGATCATCATGGGAATCCTGATCCTCTTCTCGGCCGAGGTATTCGCCATCGGACAGAACCTCAGCGAAGAGCAGAAACTTACCATCTAAACAAACGTCGACATGCCCATAATCATCAACATAGACGTCATGATGGCCAAGCGCAAGATCTCTCTCGGAGATCTCGCCGAACGCGTGGAGATCACCCCCGCCAACCTCTCGATCCTCAAGAACGGAAAGGCCCGGGCCATCCGCTTCTCCACCCTCGAAGCCATTTGCCGCGAACTCGACTGCCAGCCCGGCGACATCATCGAGTACCGCCCCGAAACTTCCGAAAACCAATAAAAAACCTCTAATAAACAACACGAGAATGAAGAGATTGATTCTGATCGCTCTGGCGGCTTTTGCCGTCTGCAGCGTCTCGGCGCAGATGCAGCCGATTCCTGCCGATCCCGAACTCCGTACGGGGAAACTCGACAACGGCATGACCTACTACGTCCGCCACAACGAAAAACCAAAAGGGCAGGCCGATTTCTACATCATCCACAACGTCGGAGCCATCCAGGAGAACGATGCACAGCAGGGACTCGCCCACTTCCTCGAACACATGGCCTTCAACGGGACGAAGAACCTCCCCGGCAAGCAGATGATCGAATACCTCGAAACCATTGGCGTGAAATTCGGCGCCAACCTCAACGCCGGAACCAGCTGGGACCAGACCGTCTACAACATCTCCGACGTCCCGACCTCCCGTGAGGGAATCATCGACTCGGCGCTGCTCGTCCTCCACGACTGGTCGCACTTCATCACCCTCGCACCCGAGGAGATCGATTCCGAGCGCGGCGTCATCATGGAGGAGCTCCGCACGCGTGACGGCGCCTCGTGGCGCTCCACGATGAAACTCCTCCAGGCTCTCGGAAAAGGTACCAAATATGAGCACCGCAACCTGATCGGCTACCTCGACGGTTTGAAGAGTTTCGAACACCAGGCACTCGCCGACTTCTACCACCAATGGTACCGGCCCGACTACCAGGCCGTAATCGTCGTGGGAGACATCGACGCCGAGGCTGTCGAAGCCAAGATCAAGACGCTGATGGCCGACATCCCGGCTCCGGCCGCCGATGCCTCACAAAAGGAGGAGATCATCGTCCCCGACAACGAAGAGCCCATCGTCAGCATCTACACCGATCCCGAAATGCAGGGAACCAAGGTCCAGCTCTTCATCAAGCGCCCCGCCTTCCCGAAGGCCCTGGCCAATACGGTCAGCTGGGAAGCTACCAACATCATCGAGTCCTATATCGCCATCATGGAGAATGCCCGCCTGCAGGAGATCGCCATGCAGCCCGATGCACCGTTCCTCGGAGCCGGCATGGGTTCGGGGGACGTCATCGGCGTCATCCCCACGCTCAACGCCACGGTCTTCGTCGCCATGACCCAGGAGGGAAAACTCAACCGCGGATTCGAAACCCTCTGTACCGAAATGGAGCGTCTGCGCCGTTACGGCTTCACCCAGGGTGAGTTCGAACGCGCCCAGGAGAATCTCATGCGTCAGATCGAGCGCACCTACGCCAACCGCAACGACCGGCTGAACAAGAACTTCGTGCAGACCTACCTGAGCAACTTCCAGAAGAATACCCCGATGCCCGATGCCCAGACCGAATGGCAGATCGACAGCATGCTCGTCAAGATGATCAACGTCGAGGCCGTCAATGCCTTTGCGCAGCAGACCATCACCCCGAACAACCAGGTCATCATCGTCACGGCTCCCGAAAAGGAGGGACTCGCAACCCCCACGGCCGAAGAGCTGCTGTCGATCCGTGCAAAGGTCACCGCATCCGAGGTCGAACCCTATGAGGACAACGTCGTCAAGGAGCCGCTGATCCCCGAAGGAACCCAGCTCAAGGGATCGAAAGTGAAGAAAACCGTCGAGGATCCCCGCCTCGGAACAACGGAGTGGACCCTCGAAAACGGCGTCAAGATCGTCGTCAAGCAGACCAACTTCAAGGCCGACGAGGTCCTGATGAATGCCGTGGCCAAAGGAGGTCTCTCGCAACTCTCCGACGAGGAGTTCTACATGGGAGAGATGATGCCCGCCATCAACTCCATGTCGGGTGTCGGCAAGTTCTCCGCTACCGAACTCAAGAAGCAGCTCTCCGGAAAAACGGCCGGCGTACAGCCCGCCGTCGGCAACTACTCCAGCACGATGAACGGTTCGGCATCGCCCAAGGATGTCGAGACCATGCTCCAGTTGCTCTACCTCCACTTCACCCAGCCCCGCTTCGACCGCAACGACTACGACAACCTCCTCACCATGCTCCGTTCGCAACTGGCCAACGCCCAGTCGAACCCCGACTTCCGGATGCAGGAGAAGACCATGGAGACCATCTACGGAAACAATCCCCGCCGCCGGATGGTTTCGACCGAAATCATCGATGCCTTCGATTTCGAAAAACTCCCGGCCATCTATGCCAAGCTCTATCCCGGAGCCAACAGTTTTGTCTTCACATTCGTCGGGAACATCGACCCCGAAGTGTTGAAACCGCTGGTCGAAAAGTACATCGGTTCGCTTCCCACGACGAAAAAACCGATGACCTGGCGCGATGACAAGGCCGAACCGGTCAAGGGCGAAGTCTCCGAGGATTTCAACGTAGCGATGCAGCAGCCCAAAGTCTCGGTATGCTACTATTTCTCGGGGGAAATGCCCTACACGTTCCGCGACAAACTCGCCCTGACGTTCCTGACCCAGGCGCTGAATTCCCGCTACCTGGAGTCGATCCGCGAGGAGAAGGGCGGAACCTACGGCGTACAGGTCGGCGGTTCGACGGAATACATCCCGACAGAGAGCTACGACATGACCATTTCGTTCGATACCAATGAGCAGATGGCCGATGAGCTCTGTGAGATCATCATGCAGGAGATCCGTCAGATCGCAGAAAACGGTCCCAAGAGCGAGGACATCGAAAAGACCCGCGAATTCCTGCTCAAGAGCTGGCAGAACAGCCTCGAGCAGAACAAGGGCTGGCTCGGATACATCCAGGCCAAGTATGGATCCGGTCTCGACTACATCGGAGAATACGAGAAGTCGCTCCGCGCGCTGACCAATGCCGACGTACAGAAAATGGCCCAAAAAGCCCTGGCTGACGGCAATCTCGTCAAGGTGATCATGCGTCCCGAGAAGGCAGCTGAGGCTCCGGCCGAGAAATAGGTATCTGACCCACCCTGGGGTTTCCCCGGACAAGAAAGCGGCCGACACGCATATGTGTCGGCCGCTTTTTTGAGGCTGTGGATATAAAAGCCCGCCTAAGAGGCGGGGTTTAAGAGCGAAGGTAACTTCAGGGGGTATCCGAATCAGTTCAGCGCCCCCTATGGTCGTATGCGGATTCACGGTTTGGAAACCCCGCAAAGCTTCAGCAGCCCATAGAAACCGCCTCTTAGGCGGGCGGAAGCGCAGAATTGTTTGCGATCCTTTCGGATATACCTTCGCCCACAGACCCCGGCTCTTAGCCGGGCGGGCACCTTTTGGTGTCAAAAGGTGCCACCAAAACCATCCGCAAGTTGTTTTTTGCGGGGCCGCAATTCGGCGTCGCGGAAACGGGCGCCTGGCGCGGGTTTGCAAGCAAACCGGCCCCGTTTCTTGTCGCAACGCCTTCACTGCGTCCTCTTTCCGCAAAAATCATAGTGCGCCCGGCTAAGAGCCGGAAAAGAAGGCGGTCCGGGAAATCCCGGACCGCCTCTCTGTCAATCAACTCGGATATGCTATTCGCCGCCTTCCATACCTCCCATCGGATCATTCTTCACGGGAGGATCGAACGGATCGTACTCCGCATAACCGTTGGCATAGGCCCAGCTGGCCAGTGCGTCGGCTTCGGCCTCCGTCAGCAGATCCTCAGCCTTGAAGTCGAGGTCCTCCAGACGGCTCACCGAAATCTGATACTGCGCATAATCGTTGGCACCGCCGGTGAAGTTGCTCTGCTGCGAGTAGATGCCGTAGATACCCAGCACCGTACCGATCGACCCGTCCTTCGGAATCGGCCGCATCGCAAACTGCGAATAACCGCTCGTACGCACCGAATAGACACCCGGATCCGACGTATATTCCGCAGCATCGTTATAGGTGATCAGCACCGAAGCGTACAGGCGCACATTGTCAATGTTATAGGCCCAATAGTACCACGGAGCGTTCTGAGGCGATCCCGAATCGGTCACAACCCATGTCGGGAAAGAACTGGTAAAGTTGCCGTTTTTCAAGGGGGAGTTGGTCACATGATCCTGGTTCGGAACACCCGCATAACGCACCTTGACCCCATTGAAACGGACCAGACGCCCGAGTTGAGCCTTGCCCAGCGAAGTATAGTTTCCCGAATTGACCTCGATGATGTTCTTGTCATCCAGCGTCGTGCGCTCGCCCGGGAACACATACTGATTGGCGATCTTCGGATTGTCCAGATTCGAGTTGGCGTAGAACTTGTGCGCTCCCGACGCATTGTTCGAATCCGACGGCGCATCGCCCAGCGAAAGCATCATCCGGTAGTTGCCCAGATAGAGCCCGTCCAGACGAACGTAAACCCACTGGCTCTCCATCGTCTCCAGATTCAGATAGTAATCCAGATAGAGTCCGCTGTAGAGTTTCAGCTCGATACCCGCCGTACCGTCATCGATGAACAGCGACTTGTAGATATTACCCTGGCGGTCGCTGCTGATCACCTTACCTTTGATGTACTTGTCCGAGGCCGAAGGCCAGTCCTTCAGACCCACGAACTGCTCCTCGGCGGAGGTCAGGCTGCCGAGTTTGAGCGTATTGGTCGTTGCCCAGTCCTTGTTGGTTCCCGTTCCCGAGATCGTCCCGAAGGCTTCCGGACTCTCGAACCAGCCTTTCACTTCGGCGATCGTCACATGCTCGAGTCCCATGGCCGTCATCTCGGCATCGGTGTAGAGCGTCCGGGGGGCCGGCGTGTCGAAATCGTTGTAGCAGCCTGCGGCCAACGCGCCGACAAGAACCGCAATTGCTATTTTAAGACTTTTCATAATGTATGCGCTTCTCGGTTGTTAGAATCGGAAATAGACATTCAGATAGTAGGTCGTGCCGAACAGGTAGAAATACTTCGACGGGAAACGTCCGAAGATATAGTCGCCCGTTCCGGATGCGCGGACCTTGCTCATGCGCATCTGCTCGTAACCGCCCGTGCGGATCTCCTGGTCATTGAGGATATTCTTCACCTCAAGGCTGAAGCCCAGCATGTAACCGCCGTTCAGATACCAGTTCTTGCCCACGTTGGCACTCAGCGTGTAGTAACCGCCGAACTCCTCCTGTGCACGCAGCTCCTTGATCGAATTGGCGGCGTCCTGGATCACGGCGATATTCGGATTCTGGGCCGAAAGCTCGCTGACAATCAGGTTCGAATAGTACTCCGAAGCGGTGTTCGTACGGTAGAACGGGTTCATCGACAGATAGAGACGGTCGTAGTAGTTCAGATTCACGCCCACGAACCAGTTGCGCGGCCCACGGTAGTCCAGACCCACGTTGATGGCCGTCTGCGGCGTGCTCTCCACGTGATAGCCCTTCCAGTTCACCTTGTCGCGCAGCACGATCTTGTCGACGTTGTCCACCGTCTGCACGAAGTCGGCGTTCGACGTGTAGGTGTAATCACCCCAGCTGAGCGCTCCGACAACCGACAGTCCGTTCCAGACCGGAATCGAAAGTCCCAGTTCCACGCCGTAGTGCTCCTTGTCGATACCGCTCATCGCAAAGTTCGTGAACGAACTCCGCGTGTCGTCGTAGAACGAGATCACCTTCGACTGATCCTTGATCGTCGTGTAGTAACCCGACAGGCGTGCCTTGATGTAGGGCAGGTTCAGGTTGTAGGTCAGGTCCACGCCGAAGATCTTCTCGGCCTTCAGACCCGGCGTCGTGTTGTTGCGCGTACGCGGCGACACGAAGGCCGTATTGAACTTCGGGGCCTCCTGCATCACGACCGCATTGGCCTCCAGCGAGTGTGCGCTCGAGAACTTGTAGCCCAGCGAGAGTTTGCCCTCGTAGGTCAGGTAGTCGAGTTTCTTCGAGTCGCCCTTCGAATTGTTCGGGAAGAGGCCCTTGCGCCACATACCCTCGCGGTACATCTCCGAGTAACCGACCGATCCGGCCACGCCCAGCGAGAAACCGCCCTGGTTCCACGTATAGTTCGCCCACGCATCCGTCTCGAAGACATGAGCCCGGTAGTAGTAACCGTACTTGTCACCCTCACGTGCGATGCGGGCGTGACCCGTAGCCCAGTAGTAGTCCAGATCGTTCTGATAGGCCGTCTCGCTCGCCATGTCGCGCTCGGCAAACTTGTCGATGTCGTACCAGTAGTCACCGCCCAGCAGATCCTTCACCTGCGAATAGTAGTCCGTGCGGTTCAGACGCAGGTTCACACCGCCCACGATCTTCATGTTGTTGCGCATGTTGTGCTGCACGTTCACGGCCAGGTTGTAGTCCAACTGGTCCGTGTGGCGCTCCTCGATCATGTAGTTCGAACGGCGGCTGTCTCCCATCAGGTCCGTCAGCTCCGTATCGATGTACTGGTTCTTGTGGTAGAAGTCATCGAAATCCAGCATGCCGTCCCAAACCTGTGCGCTCTGCACGGCGTTCAGCATGTAGAAATAGATCGTCTGATCGGTCGTCGTACCCGGCAGAATCTGCGTAAAGTCCGACGACGGCATATAACGGTAGTAGTCCCCGCGCGGATCCGAACCACCGTTCCACGTCAGTGCCGAATAGCCGTTCTTGCCGAACCGCAGCGACGTGGCCGCATTCAGACGCGTATTCTCCGACATGTCCCACGTATAGTTCAGCATCACGATCGGCTCATGCGTGTTCCGCACGCGCGAGTTGCGCAGTTTCCCGGCCTGGTAGCCCACGTTCGGGTTGTAGTAGTTGTTGCCGAACAACGCATAGGCCTCATCGGTCGATGCCTGCTGCGCACCCCGCTCCGAAGGAGATGCAAGCAGCGTCAGCGCCAGCCGGTGATCCGTACCGAAGAGCTTCTCCACCGATCCAAAATACGAATAGGAGTTGTAGTAGACTCCGTCGACATAGCCGTTGCCGCCCTGACGGGTTCCGATCGAGAAGGCATACGACCAACCGTTGTCCAACTGGCCCGAACCGTAGGAGATCATCGCCCGGAAACGGTACATCTGGTTGCCGTTCGAAACACTCACCCGGAAGCCCTTGCGGACCAGCGATGCCCGGGCGTTGACGTTCGTCATGCCACCGATCCCGCCGACACCGAAGTCGGACATTTCGAGACCCGTATAGTTCTCCTGGTTGCGCGTGGCGTCATTCAGACCGCTCCACAACGACCAGGGGCCATATCCCGTCAGCGCGTCGTTGAACCGGATACCGTTCAGGTAGATGTTCGAATACTGCGAGTCGTAGCCGCGGACGTTGAAACGCATCTCGCTGAAACGGTACGAGGCAATGTTGTTGAACAGGTCCTTCGACGAGGAGAGCGACGACGGCAGCGCCTGCGTGTCCGACGACGACGAATCGGAATCGTACTCCGCGAAGATCGCATCATCGAAGAAGGCCTGACTGCCCGGAACCGCCGGAACGAGAATCACCTGCTTGAGATCCTGCACGTGCTCCGTACCGACACGGACCAGCAGATCCAGCGTCTCGAAATCGGGCGTCGTGAACTGTACCTGGTAGCTGCCCGCGGGAAGATTCTCCAGCAGGAAACGACCCTCATTGTCGGTCATGACCTTCACGCCCAGCGATTCGATCGTCACCTCGACGTTGCTCAGGGCTACGCGCCCGTTGCGCGAAACCACCTTGCCGCGAACGCCTCCGTCCTGTGCGTAGGAGGCGAAAGTCATGCCGGCAAGCATCAAAATAAGTAGAGCTTTCAGTTTCATACAAATATTGTTAGCGTGTTATTTGGCAATGTAGATATAGACCGGGAAGTGGTCGCTGAATCCGCCCTGGAAATCGTTGCCCACGAACGTCCGCAACGGATAACCCTTGTACTGACCCTCCTTCTGGAACATGTACGGACGGTGGAAGATACCTCCGTAGAATTTCGAACCGCCGACCGGTTGGATCTTCAGGGCTCCGGTCGACCCCGTGGCAAGGTTCTCCGAGACCACGATGTTGTCGAACAGATTCCACTCATCGCGGTAGGCCAGCGTACCGTACCCCGCCTTCAGCAGGGCGATGAACGGGTTGAACATGTCACCCTCCTTCACCTCCTTGATCTTGCCCTTGGCGCGGAGTCCCTCGACGATGCTCTTGTCCGTGGCGTCGTCGTTCAGGTCTCCCATGACCACGACCTTCGTGGCGGGATTCGCAGCCATCACCGAATCGATGATGTGCTTGACCTGACGCGCCGCCTCCTCACGCTTCGGAGACGACGCCTCCTTGCCGCCCAGACGCGACGGCCAGTGGTTCACCACGAAGAAGAACGGCTCGCCCTCGATCGTACCCCACATCGTCACGAAATCACGCGTCTTGAAATTCGGCATCCCCGGCATCACGAACCGATGGGCCTTGCTGCCCTCCAGCTTGAAGACATCCGGACGGTAGAAGAAGCCCACGTCCACACCGCGCGCATCGGGCGAATCGTAGTGTACGATGCGGTAGTTGCCGTGGGCGAGTTTCGGCTGTGCGATCACATCCTCCATCACCGAGCGGTTCTCGATCTCCGAGACCCCGATCACCACCGGAAAATCCTTGTCCTCGGCAGCCATGTCGAACAGCACCCGTTCGAGATTGCCGAGTTTCTTACTGTACTTGACCGAATTCCACTGCTTCGGGCCCTCGGGCGTGAACTCCTCATCGTTCACCCCCGGATCGTTGATCGTATCGAAGAGGTTCTCGAAGTTGTAGAAGACCACTTTATAGGGCTTCTGCGCAAAGCACGCCACCGCAATCAATGCGGCAATCAGTCCTGTCAAAAGGTTTTTCTTCATAAAGGTTTTACATTTAAGTTAATGCTTTGTTCTTCAGTTGATTGCCAATCCTGGCCATTGTGCCGTATCGGGTTCGCGGCTCTTCACCTCGGCCGCGACCGCCGGATCGAGATTTTCGAAGAAGGTAAAGCCCGTCAGCTGCTCGACCTCCTCGACCGTGCAGGCCGCCTCGCTGAGTTTCATCTCACCGCCGGCCCGGTCGTTCGTGAAGATGAAGCCGATGGCCTGCAACTCATCGGCCCCGAACTCCCAGATCTGACGGTTCTCGTTCTGGTCGCGCTTCTGCTTCAGCAGCACCTTCCAGCACTTCGAAGGATACCCCACCTCGTTGCCTTTCTTGTCTCTGATCGTCTTCCCGGAGAGGTGGACGCCCGTGACGACAAACAACGTGTCGTAACGCATCTTGGTCACCGTCAAGGGTGCCCAGCTGCGGACCAGGCCTTCGAGCGTCACCCAACTGCCGCTGTTGAAACTGTAGTTCTGCGGCATGATGTTCGTGGCATAGAAGGTCATGGCGTTGGTTGCATCCGTATTGTATCGGTCGGCCGAGGGGCACTGGTGTCCGCGGGTATCGCCCGTACCGTATGTATCGACGATATAGGCCTGCTGGCTTTGCGGGATCTCGGGGAGCTGGTCGTTGGGGTCGTATGACCAGGCATCCGTACGGCCGGATTTGGGCGTGGTATAGCACCCGTGCAACGGGTAGGCCACCCACAGCGCCACCCGATTCGCGGCATCGAAGCAGATCGAGAAATTACGCCGCGAACCGCCCACCAGATACTTGTTCGTGGAGCGCAGCGAGGTATGGTAGGTTTTATAGATATAATCGGCACCCTGCCGGTAAGCGGGCTGTTCGCCCCAGGCACGTTGGAATCCGGGATTCGACGTAGCGGGCATCTGCCACATCTTCAGGAGGGTGGAATAACCGGTGGAAAAGGTCACGGAGATCTCCGCCGCACGATACTGGTCGGAAGAGTTCTCCTCGATGTCGAGCTCGAGGGGTTGTCCGACGATACCGGTCGTCACGGAGGTATTGGAAGGGAACGAACACCAGGATTCTTCGGCATCCGCCAGGGAGATCGTCGCCACGAAGGTTGCACCCGAGGGGCCTTGCGTCGACAAGGTATTCGTTGTGGTTGAACAATTCACGGTCGTTGCGGCCAACGAAGCTGCGGATTCCACCGCATCGTCATCGTCGCTGCATCCCGTGAAAAGGACAAGCAGGGCCGCAAGAATCAGAGTCGGCCAACCTGTCGTTCTGGAACAATCGAAAAACATCCAAAAAGTATCAAAATCGGGCATTGGAGCCCTTGGGAGGTATATATTTTAGAAACCAAACTCTTGACGGGGCTCTGAGACCCCGCCAAGAGTGGTTGGTTTATAAGTCGGTTTCCTCGACT
>CALUIG010000053.1 GCA_944320625.1 uncultured Alistipes sp. | reverse complement strand
CCCCTGCTCCCGCCCGGCAGCCGGAAATCCGGACTCCGGAGGGACACTATGTGCTCAAGGAGTACGAAATAGGAGAACTTTACGACCGGGACGGTGTGACGGGGATCGTCTGCTCCCTGACGGATGACAAACAGCACGGGCTGGTGCTTTCGCTGGACGAAATCTACCTCCACTGGAGTGAGTTCCGCAAGCCGGAACTGTGCGTGGTGGGAGCCGAGAACCGGACCGACGGCATGGACAATATGGAGCGGGTTGCACGCTATATCGAGGCGAACGGCCTTACGTGGGATGATTTCCCGGCCTTCAAGTGGTGCCGTGACAAGGGCGAGGGGTGGTACCTCCCGGCCATCGACGAGTTGCTGACGATCGGCCATAACTACAACGGCGGCACGCGGTTGCAGAACGACCGTCAGGCCCGGAACAAGTTCAACGGAGCACTCAAGGATGCCGGTGGCGAGCGGATGGACCGGATGGTCTACTACTTCTCCTCGACGGAGATGGACGAGAAGAACGCCTATACTTCGCACATGAGTATCGAACCTCCTTATGTGGTCGGGATTCCGAAGTACAACAAGTTCCTCGTTCGGGCCGTGCACCGGTTCTGAAACGGCGCGTACGGTATCGTATGGAAAGCAGACGGCGGATCGTTCAAACGATCCGCCGTCTGGCGTCAGAGGCTCTCGATCAACGCCCGGAGCTTGGGGATGACAACCTCCCAGGCGTAGTTTTCGCGTACATAGACGGGCCCTTTTTCGCGCATGTCGCTCCGCAGCTTTTCGTCGGTGAGCAACCGGTGGAGTTTTTTGCGGAAGTCGCGGGCATTGTCATACCAGAGGGCGGCACCGCTGAGTTTGCAGTGATCCTTCATCACCTCACACGCCCCGTTTACCAGCATCGGAATCCGGTTCTCGAGGGCTTCGAGCAGCAGCAGCGAGAGACTCTCCATCTTCGAAGGGTTGACCATGACGGTGGCATGGCGGATGATTGTGCTCTTTTCAGCCTCACCGACGGCTCCCGTGGCAATGATCCCGGGATCCTCGGGGATTTCGATTTCGGGGGAGACCGGTCCGACGAGGACCAGCCGGATGTCGCTGCCGTACTCCTCCCGATAGCGGAGGAAGTCGGGGATGACGTTGCAGATCTTCAACGGATGGAGGCGCCCGACGTAGAGTATATACCGCTCGGGGAGTCCGAACCGTTTGCGGACTTCATCCCAGTCTGCGGGGCGGGCCTCTTCGATGCCGACGCCGACGATCGAACTGGGCGCCATGTGCCGCCCGAAGATGCGCCTGCAGAGCCGCTGTTCGGCCGGGGTGTTGAAGGCGATGTGGGCCACCCGGGTGAATATCTGGGAAAAAATGCTGAAATACAGTTGTTTCTGCGGATGCGCCGTCGGAATGAGAATGCACTTTTCGGGGGCATCGAGTGCCGTGAATACCGTCGAGGTGTAGTAGTAGCAGACGGGCAGGATGGCGGCATACTCCTGCTTGTGCCGGCGGATGAACTCCACGAGCGTGGGGGCATACTCCTCGTGGGTTGCGAAGAAACGCCGTTCGGCCTCCTCGTTGAGGCTCCAGGCGGGGTGGATGGCGGCCAGGGGCGTCAGAAGGCCCAGACGGTCGAGTCGGTAGCGGATCCGCCGGGCCTTGCTCCCGGCCCGGCGCAGTTCGTCGTAGTGTGCTCCGTCGGCCCGGGTCTCGAAGCGTCGGACGAGGACTCCGTTTTCGAGACTTTCACCTGCGGGGAAATCCAGTTCGGGGTGTCCGGGTTGGCGGAGCGTCGTGGTGAGGACCTCTACCCGGTAGTAGGGGCTCAGGCGCTCGGCGAGCATGCGGCAGTGGGCTTCGGCACCGCCGAAGATCCCCTCGCCGTAGCGGAAGATGGTGAAGGCGATCTTTTTCATTCCCGGGCCAGTTCGTCAAACAGTCGGAGCCATTCGTTGCCGATCCGTTCGAGGTTATAGTTTTCAGCCTGCCGATAGCAGTTTTCACGCATGTGTTCCCGGGCCTTTTCATCCCGCATGGCCGCCTTCAGCCGTTCGGCGTACTGGCGGATGCTGAAGGCGGGCACCATGATCCCGGCCTCTCCGTTCTGCGTAATCTGCCGGATGGCGGCAAATGAATCGAACGAGACGGGAATGGCTCCGTACTGCTGTCCTTCGATCAGCGACATGGGCTGCCCCTCGAAGTTGGAGGTCAGACAGATGAACGTTGCCTGACGATAGAACGGTGCGACATCGGTCTGATGTCCGAGGAATTCGACATTCCGGAGCCGGAGCCGTCTGGTCAGTTGCCGGAGCCGGTCCATTTCGTCGCCCCGGCCGACGATCTGGAGTTTCCAGTCGGGGAAATCCCGCTCGACCCGTTTCCAGATCCGCAGGAGGCGGTCGACGCGCTTGTCCTCGTAGCAGAGGCGCCCGACGTAGAGCACGCTCTTCTGTTTGGGACACCGGGTCGGTTCGGATGCCGGCAGCAGCGGGTTGGAGATGGCCAGGAAACGCCGTCCCGGGACGGGCTCCTGCAGGTATCCCGACTTTTGAATCTCCTGTTCCATCCGGTCCCGGTATTCGGGGCAGAGCATGATCATCCGGTCGATGTGGGGGAGGATCCGGGCATAAATCTTCAGGATGCGTCTTTTGGGCTTGTCGGTGAGCCGGTTGATGGGACGCCGGAGGATCCAGAATTCGAGTTTGTGCCAGAAGGTTTGCCGCAGGAGGTCCTGGGTCCGTCTGTTCCGGATCGCATGGACCTCCCACAGGGGAATGCTGTGCAGGCAGAAGATGATTTTGCAGCCTACCTCCCTGCGGATCTCCTCGAAGGGGGTATTCGTGATTCCCTGGACGATCAGGCAGTCCGTCTTCAGCTCCTTGAGCGACCGGCAGAAGGCCTCCTTGTCGATTTTCCTGGAGCCGGGCAGGTGCGGGACGGTCCGTATGGTGAAGGCTTTCCGGTCCTCGTCGGAGATGATGTCCTCGAAGAGGAGCTCTCCGAAGACGGCAATCCGGTATCCGTGCCGGAGGAAGAAGTGCCCGAGGTGGTGGGTTACGGTTTCACCCCCGCCTCCCGGGTATCTCCAGTTCAGAAAAGCGACGGTTCTGATTTCCATACGCAGCAAAGTTTCACCAAAGGTATGTTTTTTTTCGGAGATTCAAAAAATCGGGCCGGAGGGATATACACACAAAGGGCATCTCAGTGAGGAGATGCCCTTTGTATTTAAGAGACGGACTCTTAAAATACCGTTTTATTTTTTCTCGTCGAAGAAATCCTTGACCTGGTCGTTTGCGATGATTCCTTCCTTGAACATGTAGGCCCCGGTTTTGTCGGACTTGACCATTTTGATGCACTTGGTGAACTGTTTTCCGGTGCCGGTTTTCAGCGTAGCGACTACTTTCTTTGCCATAGTATCCTAACTATTTGATTTCACGGTGAACGGTTACACGCTTCAGGAACGGATTGTATTTTCTACGTTCGAGACGTTCGGGCGTGTTTTTCTTGTTTTTGGTGGTGATGTAACGGGACATTCCCGCAACGCCGCTCTCTTTCTGCTCGGTGCATTCGAGGATGACCTGCACTCTGTTGCCTTTCTTTGCCATGGGTTACTCGATGATTTTAGTAGACGCTTTTGGGAGCGGCAGCCTCACGCAGCGCGACTGCGAGCCCTTTCTTGTTGATGGTTTTCATACCGGCAGCCGATACCTTGAGGGTGATCCAGCGACCTTCCTGCTCGGACCAGAAACGCTTGGTTTTCAGATTGGGGCTGAATTTGCGTTTGGTCTTGTGGTGGGAGTGGGATACGTTGTTGCCCACGATGGCCACCTTGCCTGTGATTTCGCAAACTTTCATGGTTTTCTATTTTAATTTAAGCCCATTTTGGGCCTGCAAATATACAACCTTTTCGTCAAAACGCAAAAGGGCTTGGCTTTTTTTCGCCTGGCGGGGTCAAATTCCGTTCAGAGCATCCCGGAGGAGGCTGATGGCGAAGGCGCTTGCCCGGTCGATGACCTGCCCGCGGTCGGCACCGCACTGTTTGAGTACGGCGGTTGTTCCGCGCGGGGTTGCAACGGCGATCCAGACGGTTCCGACGGGTTTTTCCGCGGAGCCGCCTGTGGGGCCTGCGATCCCGGAGGTTGCCACGGCATAGTCGGCCCGGGCGACGCGGCGCACTCCTTCGGCCATCTGCCGGATGACCTGTTCGCTGACGGCCCCGTAACGGGCGATGTCGTCGGCATTGACGCCCAGGAGGTCGACTTTGGCGTCGTTGCTGTATGCGACCACTCCGCAGCGGAAGTAGGCCGATGCGCCGGGCATGGCCGTAAATCGTGCGGCGATGCTGCCTCCGGTGCAGCTTTCGGCCGTGGCGAGGCTCCACCCGTGTTCGGAAAGAATGCCGTGGACGAGCTCCTGGATGGAGGCCGTTTCGAATCCGATGAAGTAGTGGGGGATGAGTTTGCGCAGGGCCTCGAACTGCCGGTCGATTTCGCGGGCGACGCTCTGCCCCTCGACCTCATAGGCCGACAGGCGCAGCCGCACGGCTCCGGGATTGGGCAGATAGGCCAGTTTGAGATAGGGCGGCAGGGCATTCTCCCAGCTTTCGATGCGTTTTGCGAGCATCGATTCGGCCAGTCCGGCGGTGATCATCGTGCGGTGGACGATCTGGCGCAGGGAGAAGTGGGCCTTGAGGCGCGGCATGACCTCGTCCTGCATGAGGTGCTCCATTTCATAGGGGACCCCGGGGAGTGAGACGACGACATGTCCGTCGCGTTCGAACCACATGCCGGGGGCCGTCCCGTAGGCATTGAAGAGAACGGTGCAGGCCGTGGGAACGAGGGCCTGCGAACGGTTCAGGTCGTTGAATTCGATGCCGCGCGCGGTGAGCATCTTCTCGACGTGTGCGGCGACGGTTTCGTCGTAGCGCATTTCGCTGTGGAAGAGTTCTGCGAGGGTCTTTTTGGTGATGTCGTCCTTCGTGGGGCCGAGGCCTCCGGTGATGATCGTGACCTGGTTGTTTTCCAGGGCGCGGGTGACGGTTTCGACAATCTGCGAACGCTCGTCTCCGATGGAGATCTTCTCGCGGACGACGATCCCTGCGGCATTGAGGTGTTTGGCGATGGATACCGAATTGGTGTCTACGATCTGGCCGATGAGGATCTCATCGCCGATGGTAATGATCGATGCTTTCATGGGTTTATGCCTGGATCCCGGAGCTGTCCGGATCGTTTCCCGGCCGCGCTTCGGTCGGTTTTTCGGATGCTTCGGGCGCTGTTTCTGGGGATTGTTCCGAATACCGTCCCGGCTCCTCTTCGGCCCGGGCGGTTTCCGGGGCGGGGGCTGCGGTGTCGGCGCTCCTGGCCGCTGCGCTCCGGGCTTGGGCGGCCTCGGCGTCGGCGATCAGCGCCCGGCAGATCTCGCCGATCAACCGGGGTCCTTCGTAGACGAATCCGGTGTAGAGCTGTACGAGGTCGGCTCCGGCGTCGAGCATGGCGCGCACGTCGTCGGGAGTCATCAGCCCGCCCACGCCGATGATGGGGAACGTGCCGCCCGAGCGGGTGTGGATGCGGCGTACGATCTCGACGGCTCGACGGGTCAGCGGAGCTCCGCAGAGTTGTCCGCTTCCGATCTTTTCGAGGGAGTCTTCACTGGTTTGGAGACCCTCCCGGCGGTGGGTTCCGTTCGTGGCGACGACTCCGTCGAGGGGCGTTTCGAGCAGGATGTCGGCGATCCGGTCGACCACCTCGTCGGGCATGTCGGGCGAGACCTTGAGCATGATCGGACGATACTGGTTCTGGCCGCGGCGGAAGTCGAACAGGGGTTCGAGGATCCGGAGGATGTGTTCCCGGTCGTATGTGGCCCCTTCGCGGCAGGCGTTGTCGCAACTGATGTTGACGGTGAAGTAGTCCGCGTACTGATAGAGGTTTCTGAAGAGTTTCAGGTAGTCGGCGGGTGCGTTTTCGGAGGGTGTTGAGGTGTTTTTGCCGATGTTGCAGCCGACGATCACACCGTCGTGGGGACGTCTCAGGTGCCGGATGGCGGTCTCCAGACCGCGGTTTGCCAAGCCGATGCGGGAGATGATGGCGTTGTCCTTGGGGAGCCGGAACACGCGGGGCCGGGGATTGCCGGACTGGGGCCGCGGGGTGATGGTCCCGATCTCCACGAATCCGAATCCCAGGGCGGCAAATTCCCGATAGGCTTCTCCGTTCCGATCGAATCCGGCGGCGAGACCGATGGGGTTTGCGAACCGGATGCCGAAGACTTCGCGCTCGAGGGAGGGGTGCTCCACGGCAAAGCATTTGTGCAGGAGCCAGCGTCCTCCGGGAATCAGCCCGACCACCCGCAGGAGCAGGACGACGACCCGGTGGGCCCGCTCGATCGAGAGCGAGAAGAGCAGGGGTTTTATGATCTTACGGTACATATCGCGGGGCAAAGGTAATGAAAAAAAGGCAACTATGTACTTTTCGTCGTACGAATGGGCCGTTTCGTACGGCCCGGGGACGCGGAGGCTCTAAAAATATTCGGTACGGTAGTCGTAGGCGTCGCGCAGGGCCTCGAAGCGCGAGGGGTCCTGCTTCAGCCGGCGGCTTTCGGCTTCGATGTCGTAGGCCTGGGGAATGGTACGGCAAAGTTCCTGCCAGGAGATCGGACGTGCTGCGGAAGGGGTTACCTCGGGGGGATACCATCCTTCGAGCGGGAGGTGGAAATGCCGGCTCAGTGCCGCCACGGCCAGAGCCGTGGCATTGGCCTTTCCCTGCAGGGAGTATCCGGCGATGTGGGGGGTTGCGAGCCGGGCTCCGGCAAGGAGCCCGGGGGCGAGGTCGGGTTCATGCTCCCAGACGTCGAGCACCCACTCCAGACCGCTCCGAAGCAGGGCTTCGCCGTCGACAACCTCTCCGCGCGAGGAGTTGATGAGGACCGAGCGGGGCTTCATCAACCGGAAGAGCCGGTCCGAAGCCATGTGGCGTGTCGATTCGTCGAGCGGGGTATGGAACGTGAGCAGGTCGGCCTGTCGTGCCACCTCCTCGAGACTCAGGAATCCGCACCGTTCACGCTCTTCGCGCGGCGGGTCGCAGCAGAGGACCCGGAATCCCCAGGCTTCGGCATAGCTTTTGACCAGCGACCCCACATGCCCGACACCGATGATCCCCAGGGTCCGTTCGCCGGGCGTCCATCCCTGCTTGCGGGCCAGGTCGGCAAGCACGGCGGCAACCCATTGCAGGACGCCGCGGGCATTGCACCCGGCCGCCGTGGCGACTTCGATTCCGTGCCGGGCGCACCACGTCCGGTCGATGTGGTCGAAGCCGATGGTGGCCGTGGCGATCATCTTCAGGCGTGAGCCGGCCAGGAGCCGCTCGTCGCAGCGGGTTCGGGTCCGGGTGATCAGGGCATCGGCATCGCGCACGTCGTCGGGTGTGATCTCCCGTCCGGGGAGATACCTGACTTCGGCAAACGGTTCCAGCACCCCCTTCAGGAAAGGAATGGCATGATCGGCAACAATCTTCATGATAATCGGAACTTTCCCGCGGTTAATCGTCGGGCGAGTGCGCAAATATAGGTAAAAATTAGTACCTTTGTTGCTCAAAAGCACACTATGGAACAGAAAACCTTCGATCCGGACGGCGTAGGAGTTGCCACCGGGACCTATTTCGGTCTGCCGTTCGAGCCCGAGACGGCGGACCTGGTGCTGATCTCGGCACCGTGGGACGTGACGGTCTCCTACGGGGCGGGCACGGCCTATGCGCCGGATGCCGTCATCGAGGCCTCGACGCAGCTGGATTTCCACGACCCGCTGGCTCCGGGCGCCTGGCGGCGGGGAATTGCCACGGCCGACGTGGATTATACGCTGCTGGAGCAGTCGGAGCGTCTGCGGAGCGATGCCGAGCGGGTGATCGACCACCTCGAAGGGGGCGGACGCCCGGACGACGACTATGTCGTGCGCAAGATCCGCCGGGTGAACGAAGGATGCCGCGCCATGAACGCCAATATCGAAGCACAGGCTTCGCGGTGGCTCGATGCGGGGCGTCTGGTGGGACTGGTCGGAGGCGACCACTCGACCCCTTATGGGTTGATCCGGGCTCTGGGAAAGCGGCACGCCTCGTTCGGGATCCTGCATGTCGATGCCCATTGCGACCTGCGCGAAGCCTACGAAGGCTTCGAGTTCTCCCACGCCTCGATCATGTATAACGTGCTGCGCGACGTGCCGCAGGTGACCCGCCTGGCACAGGTCGCCGTACGCGATTACAGTGCGGCGGAGGCGGCCCTGGCCGCTTCGACGGAGCGGGTCGTCCTGTTCGACGATCTGGCCCTGGCCGGCGGACGCTTCCGCGGCGAAACGTGGGATGCCCAGTGCCGCCGGATCGTCGAGATGCTTCCCGAAGAGGTCTACGTGAGTTTCGACATCGACGGCCTGACGTTCGAGAACTGCCCCCATACGGGGACTCCGGTTTGCGGAGGCATCACCTTCAATCAGGCGGTGTGGCTGCTCGATACGCTGGTGCGTGCGGGCCGCCGGATCATTGGATTCGACCTCGTGGAGGTGTGTCCCTCGCCGGAGGAGCGGATCGATGCCATTACGGGCGCCCGAATATTATGGAAATTGTGCGGACAGACCCTCAAGTCCAACGATTGATTATAAACCTGAAAACTGTAAATAAATGCGACTCTTTTCAATGTACGGCTGGGTACGCAGCCGACACATGATCGGCGTTCGCGGACGCAATTTTACGGAGGCGCCCTGGGCGGGCGGCGTGATTTTGATCGTCTGCGTCATTATTGCGATGTTGCTGGCCAATCTCCCGGTAACGAAGTGCTATTACCATGATTTCCTCGAAACGGACCTTTCGCTGCTGGTGCGCTCTCCGGACGGACTGATCAACTGGATGTTCCCGCGGGGTATGAACGTCGAGACGTTTGTCAACGACTGTCTGATGGTGATTTTCTTCTTCACCGTGGGCCTTGAGATCAAGCGGGAGATCGTGAACGGGCAGTTGTCGACCGTCCGTCGGGCGATTCTCCCGGTATTGGCGGCTGCGGGCGGCATGCTGGCTCCGGCCCTTATCTTCACGCTTTTCAACCACGGTACGATGGCGGCGAACGGATGGGGAATCCCGACGGCCACCGACATCGCCTTTGCCATCGGAATCCTGTCGATCCTGGGCGACCGGGTGCCTGTTTCGCTGAAGATCTTCCTGACGGCCCTGGCCGTGGCAGACGACCTGGGAGCCATCCTGGTCATCGCCCTCTTCTACGGGGGACACGTGCAGATCGACCTGCTGCTGATTGCCCTGGTGATCATGCTGGCGGTCTATTTCATGAACAAGATGGGCGAGAAGCGGATGATCTTCTACCTGATTCCGGCAATCGTGATCTGGGGCCTCTTCTACTATTCGGGGGTCCATTCGACGATCTCGGGCGTGGCCATGGCCCTGCTTATTCCGATGGAGCCGCGTTACAGCAAGGAGTATTATACGCACAAGATGCGCAGCCTGAAACTGCTGATACTCCAGGCCGAGAACGAGGAAACGTTCCCCAACGAGGAGCAGCGCTTCTACCTGCGCCGGATGAACCGTCTGACGGCGAATTCGATGGGTATGAGTTACCGGCTGGAACATGCGCTGACCCCCTACGTGACGTTCTTGATCATGCCGGTCTTTGCCCTGGCGAATGCGGGTGTTGAGATCTCCTCGCTCGAGTATATCAACATCTTCCACTATTCGGCCGGAGTCGGTTCCGTGGGAATGGGTGTCTTCTTCGGGCTGCTGATCGGCAAGCCGCTGGGGATCTTCCTGGCAAGCTGGGCGGCCGTCCGGTCGGGACTTGCGGAGATGCCTGCGGGGGCGAACTGGAAGATGCTGCTGGCCGTAGCGTGCCTGGGCGGTATCGGATTTACGATGTCGCTGTTCGTGGATTCGCTGGCCTATACGGATGTGGACCTGATTGACCGGGGCAAGATCGCCATTCTGATGGGATCCGTCGCCGCGGCGATTCTGGGCAGTCTGTTGATCATGTTCTTTTCGAAATCGAAGGAGATCAAGCAATGAACAAGACGAAAAGAGGGTTGTTTCTGATCGTTTCGGGTACGGCTCTGCTGTTTGCGGGGTGCTCGGACGGCTCGGGAAACAGCGGGGTGAAACTCCGGAGTGATGTGGATTCGGTGGCCTATGTCATCGGTCTGAACGTGGGTCTGAACCTGCAGCGGATGGATTCGACGATCAATGTTTCGGCAGTCTGCGAAGGAATCCGCGATATTTTCCGCGGATCTGCGCGCATGACGTTGCCGGAGGCGGAGACCTTCTATCTGAGTTATGTGAACTATGCGTTGCCGGAGAAGGCCCGGGCGTATGAGGAGCAGTTCCTGGCCGACATCGCAAAGTCGAACCGGTCGTATGCCCGGACGTCGTCGGGTGTGACCTATACGGTCGACGAAGTCGGTGACCAGGATCGGATCCCGACGTCGGACCGGGACAGCGTGGCTCTGCGATGGGTGATCCGTACGGCGGACGGGACCCAGATCACCTCGTCGTACGAGCGGGGCGATACGGTCCGGTCCCGGCTCCGGGATCTGCGGCGGGGGGTTCAGGAGAGCGTCAAGCTGATCGGTGCGGGGGGCCGGATCCATGCGTGGATGCCGGCAGCCGAGGCCTACGGTGCGGAGGGGGATCCGGATCTGGGCATCGCTCCGAATGCCACGCTCTACTATGAGATCGAGTTGCTCGATGTGGACAAATATGCGAATCGGTTCCGCCGCCGATAAATTGCAGGTGTAAAATCGAACGTTGATACAATATTTTTGTATCTTTGCGCGTACAAATTGCACGCAAACATCAAAACATATTGAAAACAACCATGAAAAGACTCTTTTTTGCCGCGGCACTTGCGGGTGCGGCGATGCTTGTCTCCTGCGGGGGCAACAAGACCGGAGTTCAGATGGGCAGCCTGTCGGAATTCGACTCGCTGTCGTATGCGCTGGGCGCGAACATCGGCTACGGGATCAGCTATGAGATGAAGGACATTCCGTTCGATTTCGAGGCGGTGGACAAAGGTATCCGGGAGGGAGCCTTCGACAAGGCCTCGCTGCCGCACGACGAGGCGCTGAACCAGCTGCGCGAATACTTCATGTCGAAGCGGGGAACGCGAGCCCAGGCCATTGCGAAGAAGCGTGCCGAGGCGGACAGCATCCGTCTTGCCGGCGGAGATTCGACGAAGGTCGACTATCCGGTTGCCGATCCGGAAATGTTCGAGTCGGAGGAGGAGCGTACGGACCTTTCGTATGCCTTCGGTAGCGACATCGGCTACAACATTGCGCAGAGCGGCATGCCGATCCAGCTGGTGTGGATCAGCGAGGCCATGCAGAACGTGCGCGACAACAACGCGAAGATGGACGAGGATGCCGTGAACCAGTACCTGCAATATTACTTCATGGTGAAGCGTCCGGCCGAGAATGCCGAGGCTTCGAAGGCATGGCTGGAGCAGATCAAGAAGAAGTCGGGCGTGAAGGAGACCGAATCGGGCCTGCTCTACAAGGTCGTCAACATGGGCGATACGACGGTGATGGCCAAGGATCCGCGCGACGTGGTGAAGGTCCACTATACGGGCCGCACGCGTGAAGGCAAGGTCTTCGATGCTTCGCGCTTCGCCAACCGCTCGAAGGAGCAGCAGGAGATGCTCAAGCAGCGCCGTCCGGACGACTACGACAAGGACGAGCCGGTGGAGTTCCCGCTGAACCGCGTGATTGCCGGTTGGACCGAGGGTATGCAGCTTGTGGGCAAGGGTGGAACGATCCTGCTGTGGATCCCCTCCGACCTGGCTTACGGTCCGCGCGGTGCCGGTCGTGACATCGGCCCGAACGAGGCTCTGGAGTTCGAGGTCGAACTTATCGACGTGACTCCGTACGAGGAGCCGGCCCCTGCCGATTCGACGGCTACGGCCGAAACGCCTGCCGTGGAGCCCGCAAAATAGTTTGGCGGCAGTCTCTCCTCTCCGTCCGAGAGGGTGAGGGGGAGGGGAAATTGAAAAGTGGCATGGGAAGCCCGACGTATCGAGATACGTCGGGCTTTCTGCTGAGGGGAGGGTGCGGAAATGATCCGGACTGGTCCGCGCGCCTCAGCCCGGTTCAGCCCGGTTTTGCCTGGTCCCGCCTGGTCCCGCCCCCTGGCCCTGCGCTGCCCGGTCCAGCCCTGTTGCCTTTCGGATGCGCCTCTCCGCTTCTCTTCTCCCTGAAAAATGAAAAACGGCAACCCTTCACAGATGAGGGGTGCCGTTTTTCGTGGGGCGGGTGTGCCTTGCCTCAGAAGGGGAGGTCGTCGACTTGCGCTCCCCCTTGGGCATAGGCCGGCTCCTCGACGATCGGCGGCATGTCGGGCATCGGGGCTGCTGCGGCCTCCTGCTGCTTGGGCTGAATGCGCCAGGCGCG
The DNA here is from genome assembly GCA_944320625.1 of uncultured Alistipes sp. Taxonomy (GTDB): domain Bacteria; phylum Bacteroidota; class Bacteroidia; order Bacteroidales; family Rikenellaceae; genus Alistipes. The sequence continues at coordinate 1,468 of CALUIG010000053.1, read as the reverse complement.
GATGTCGGTGTACCAGCGGCCGTTGTACTCCCGCGATTCGATGTTTACCGAGACCTGGTAGGCGGCTCCCTCTTTCAGTCGGGCCACGTCGTCGGGTTTGTTGAAGAAGGTGACGCAGATCTTCCGGGTGAACGAACCCTCGTTCATCTCGAAAACAACGTCCTGACGCTGCCATTCGCCGCGGGCCGAGGTGCCCTTCGTGACCGGCATTATCTTGTAGACGGTTCCTTCGAATTCCATAATGATGTATTGTTTTGGTTTTTAAGATTTTTAAGATTGCTTTCCGGGTTCGGCGCGGGAGGGCCCTTCCTTCTTCGCCCTCCGTCGCAGACTGTTGCAAAGATAGCTATTTTTCGGGGATTTCGGGTCGCCGGGCGCTTGAAAATCATGCCGACCCCGTCTCCCGGACTCGCTTGCGTTCGATGCGTGCGGCGAGGCGGATACTCAGTTCGTAGAGCGCGTAGAGCGGGACGACCACGAGGATCAGACTGAAGATGTCGGGCGGAGTGATGATTGCCGAGACGATGAGCAGCACGACGAAGGCGTGGCGGCGGTACCGCTTCAGAAAGGCCGCCGTGACGATTCCCATGCGGGAGAGGAAGTAGATCAGCAGGGGCAGTTCGAAAAGGAAGGCGCACGCCATCGATACGACAATCACGGTCGAGAGGTAGTCTCCGATGTCGATCATGTTGGTGATCTCGGGACTGACCTGGTAGTTGGCGAAGAAGTTGATCGAGAGGGGAACCATGATGAAGTACCCGAAGAGCAACCCGGCGAAGAAGCATCCCGATACGGATGCCACGAACCAGCGGGTCCCGGCAACCTCTCGCGGGGTGAGTGCGGGCCGGACGAAGCGCCAGAACTCCCACAGCACGTAGGGCATGGCCAGGGCGATTCCTGCGACGAGCGAGATCTTCATGTGGAGGTTGAACTGTCCGGCCAGCGAGGTGTTGATGACCGAGAAGCGCTCCGGATCGATCCGAAAGACCGCGACGTCGGTTCCGAATGAAGTCCCGAGTGTGGAGTTGAGCCAGGCGGCGACGTGCGCCCATTCGGCACCGATCCATGCGAGCATGCGGTTGGTGGGGAATTCGGGATCCTTGGGCCCGAAGAGGACGGTGTCGATGATGAAGTGCTTGCAGAAGAAGGCCGCAATACCGATGAGCACGATGACCAGCGCCCCGCGCACCAGGTGGGGGCGGAGGGCGTCAATATGCTCGAAGAAGGTCATCTCCGAGGGGTCCGCGTCGGGTCGTGTCATGCTGTGGCGGGCAGTGGGGTGGCCGGACGAACCGGCCGGGCGTTACTTTTCCGGCTCCTTTTCGACCGTCTCCTGTTTCCGGGCGGGTCTTTCGGCCGGGGTGTTCTCTTCGGCGGTGTAGTCCTTGTTGACGGCATCCTTGAACTCCTTGACGCCGCGGCCCAGGCCGCGCATCAACTCGGGAATCTTGCGCCCTCCGAAGAGCAG
>CALUIG010000052.1 GCA_944320625.1 uncultured Alistipes sp. | reverse complement strand
AAATATAAGAAAAGGCGGGAACAAAAAAACATGTCGCCCGAGATTTTTACCCCGACCTTCACGATCTTTGCAAAAGAGAGACGGACGTGCGGCACTGTTTCTGTCGAAAACATCCCCCTTTTGTTTGTCTCTGCACTTCCTTTTCGTACCTTTGTCACACAAAACCAACACCGCAAATCCCGCACATGGAAGCGATCACCGAATTTCTGATCGACTGGGGCTACTGGGGCCTCTTCCTATCGGCATTCATTGCCGGGAGCATTCTGCCGTTCAGTTCCGAGGCCGTGATGATCGTACTGGTCCGCATGGGACTCGATCCCGTGGGGTGCGTCGCCGCAGCATCACTCGGCAATGCACTCGGCGGCATGACCTGCTACTGGATCGGAAGCCTCGGACGGACCGAATGGATCACCCGCCTCGGCGTCTCCACCCGGCAACTGGCCCGGGCCCGGAAGTTCCTCGCCGGACGCGGCGCGATGATGGCCTTCTTCGCCTTCCTGCCCACGATCGGCGAGGCGATTGCCATCGTGCTGGGTCTGATGCGCAGCAACGTCTGGATCACGGCCGGCTCGATGCTGGCGGGGAAAACCCTGCGGTATGTCGTCATTCTGGCGTCGTTCGAAGGCGCCCTGTCACTCTTCTGACCACCCTGCCATGGAGATCCGCCCCACAGACCGTCCCTCCCGCACGTTGCTCCTGCAGGCCGACGAATCCGAAGCCTCCGTCAACGACTACCTCCCGCGCAGCCGTTGCTATGCAGCCTTCGAAGAGGACCGGATCATCGGGCAGTATCTCCTGTTGCATACACGGCCCTTCACGGCCGAGGTCGTGAACATCGCCGTGACCCCCGACCGTCAGCGGCAGGGGATCGGGACCACCCTGCTGCAACACGCCATCCGCACCGCCCGCAAAGCGGGATTCCGACTCCTCGAAATCGGAACCGGAGACTCCGGTACCGGGCAGATCGCCCTCTACGAACGGTGCGGATTCGTCCGCTGCGGTGTCGACGTCGACTACTTCCGCAAGCATTACCCCGCTCCGATCTTCGAGAATGGAGTCGAATGCCGCCACATGGTACGTCTGCGCCTGGAGCTGTTCCGGGAATAGGCGTCCCCATGCCCGGGCCGCACCTCCGAAGTCCGCAAGGGTGTTCGCACCGTCCGCACACGAAAAATCCGGCCCCGCCAGGCGGGAACCGGATCTCACTACCATGACAAAAACTTTTCGATGCGGGGCTCTCCAGGGTCCGGAGTCAGGCCCCTCTCCGCCTGCGGATCAGGCATTCGTCGAAGCCAGCGGTGCAGCCTGCGTATAGGTGCGGGCGGCCAGCTCCTTGTCGAGCATGTAGAGCCCGAACTTGTTGCCGTCGACGGCCTCGCAGGCCCCGATCATCTCACGGGCCGACTCCTCCTCCTCGACCTGTTCGTCGACGAACCATACCAGCATGTTCGACGAAGCATAATCCTTGTCCTCGGCGGCGATCGACGCCAGGTTGTTGATCATCGCCGTCACCTTCTTCTCATGCGCCAGCGTATCCTGGAACATCTCCAGCGGCGAAGCCCACTCGGTCCGGACCTCCTCGATGGGAAGCAGCGTCACCTTGCCGTCACGCGAAAGGATGTAGTTCATCAGGATGCGGGCATGATCCTGCTCCTCCTGGAACTGTACGTAGAACCAGTTCGCCACGCCCTTGAGCCCCTTGGCCTCGGCGTCCATCGACATCGAAAGATAGAGATAAGCCGACCACAACTCGGCATTGATCTGCGCATTCAGCGCCTTGTGCAATTTTTCACTCAACATAACGGTAACTTTTTTTAATCTTGTATTTTCTGTTTCTGAATGCAAATATACAATAGTTTTCCGTTATTCGCACAAAAACTTCCATCATATTATTTTATATCCCGATAAGCGGGGAATATAGACGGCATCCGGACCGTCATCCGGATGCCGCAACCGCTTCGGGAACAATTCCCGTGCCGGAAAGGGCACTGGGAGGAGAGGTCCCGGAGAGCCTCCTGCTCCCCGGTCAGTCGTCGATGTCGACCAGCCGGAAATCCCGGTCAAACTCCAGGTCGAGTCCGTTGTCGAGCTCCACGTCATACCCCCGGCGATCCTGCTCGATGCAGACCACCCGGCGCCCCGCAAAGCGGCTCGACACACAGTCGAGGATCGGCTTCGGAACAATTCCCGCAGGAACTTCTCCGTACTTGCAGTCGACCTCCTTCCAGTCGCCGTTCTTCAGGAACTCGACCTTCGAGCCGTTGACGAAGACCACCTTGTACTCCTTGTCGAACCACTCCTCGTCGACCTTTGCATAGGAGACCTCCACCCCCTTGAAATGGGTTGAGATGAACTGTTGTGCGGCGGCCGGAAGCTCCCCGACGGTGATGATACGGTCGTTGCCCGCCGAGGCCGGAAGGGTCGAAAACGCGGCGAAAAGCGCTGCCAGAAAAATTGCAAGTCGTTTCATAATTGTTCGTTTTTATCGGTTTCACTGAATTTCGTACTGCAAAGGTGCGGCCCGAAACTGAAACGAATCTGAAAAAAAGGGCGGAACAACAAAAAATCAGGATGGAAAATCGACCGTAAAAGAGTGGCGGCCGTTGCGGAAGGCATAGGCGATCCGCAATCCATAGAGACGGCAGACGGCATCCGCGATGGCCAGTCCGAGCCCGGTGGATCCCTCCTTCTTCGTCCCCTGGTAGAAGCGGTCAAAGACCCGGTCGGCATCGAGGGCTCCCCCTACGGCATCGTTGTCGATCTCGAAGCGCTGCGACGCAATCCGCACGTGGACCGTGCCCCCTTCGGCTCCGTGCACAAAGGCATTCTTGACGAGATTCCCGACCAGACTCCCGGCCAGCGAAGGGTTCATGCGGGCCGTCAACGAGGCCTCCTCGGTCAATTCAAGCCGGATGTCGCGGTAAACATAGATCTCGGACAGATCTTCCGCCGTGCGGCGGATCAGGACATTCAAATCCACCTCTTCGGTCTCGGGGAACTGTCCGTTGTCGATCTTCGACAGCAACAGCAGCGAGCGGTTCAGCCGCACGAGACGGTCCAGCGTACGCTGCACCTTGGCTATTTCGCCCAGCTGCTCTTCGGTCAGCCCCCGGGGGTCGTCCACCAGCATCTCCAACCGGTTGCGGCAGACCGCCAGCGGGGTCTGCATCTCGTGCGAGGCGTTGCCGATGAACTGCTTCTGCCGCTCGAACGACGACTCGGCACGCGCGGCATAGCGCTCCGCGGCCTCGTTGAGCCGCCGGAACTCCGTCACCGAGGTCTCGACCGCCAGGGGCGGATTCTGACCGCCCACCGTATAGGCATCCAACCACCGCAGCAGCGCATACAACGGCCGCATCGTCCGGTGAAGAACCCAAACCGTCACCAGCAGCACCAGCAACAGCAGGAAAAGATAGAGCCCGACAATCGCATAGAAGATCGCCTCGCGCAGATCCTCCTTTTCGATACTGGGCGTCATCACCGTCAGCTCGTACCATTGTCCTCCGGCATCCCGGAAGGTCTTGCGCAGCACCCGGGCCGGTTCGCGGTCATCGCGCTCGGGGATGAAGATCTCCTCGTCGGTATAGGTCTCCCGGGAGCGTGGAGACGCCGAATCCGCCGGCAGCCGATGGAGAAAATAGCCGCTGTTGCCGTCGGACTCCGAATCGGGGAGCTGACGCCCGGCCAGCACCCGTTTGACGATCACCTCGGCACGGGCCTCGAGCGAATCGTCCACCTCGTCGTTGACCTCGTCGATCATCGCCACGTAAAACAGCGCGGCCCATCCCGCCAGCAGCAGCGAGAGGACCCACGCGAGGTGCAGCAGAATACGATAGACCAGTTTCACGGCCGTACGAGTTTATATCCGAATCCGTAGACGGCGCGGATCTCGATGTCGGCCCCCGCATCGTGGAGCTTGCGCCGCAGGTTCTTCATCTGCGCATAGACAAAGTCGAAGTTGTCCACCTGGTCGATGTGGTCACCCCAGACCCCTTCGGCCAATGCCGCCTTGTCGACCGTATGGTTCGGGCGCGTCATGAAATAGTGCAGGATGTCGTACTCCTTGCGCAAGAGTTCGAGCGGGCGCCCCGCCACCTCCACCCTCCGGCTGTCGGGCCACAGGCGTACGTTCCCCGCATCGAGGCTCTCGTAACCGTCGCGCTGGTGGCGGCGCAGCACGCTCCGGATCCGGGCACTCAGCTCCGCCAGGTGGAACGGCTTCGGAAGGTAGTCGTCGGCCCCCAGCTCCAGCCCCTCGATCTTGTCGTCCAACGAATCGCGCGCCGAGATGATGATCACCCCCGCCCGGTTGCGGCGCCGTTTCAACTCCTCGAGCAGCCGCAGGCCGCTGCCGTCGGGCAGCATGATGTCCAACAGGATGCAGTCGTAGTCGTAACCGGCCAGTTTGTCCGACGCCGCAGCGTAGTCCGCGGCCTGCTCCACGACGTATTGTTCCCGCACGAGCGTCCGCACCATGATCTCCCGCAGGGAGGGTTCGTCTTCGACAATCAATATCTTCATAATTCCAATTTTTTTCGAATTCCGATCCGAAGGTAACCCCCGAATCCGAAAGGAATCTGAAACGGCTGACCGTTCAGCGCAGATCGCAGCGCATGACCAGTTCGTCGGGGAGCTCCTCCACGGTCCGGAATCCGAGCCGTCGGTAGAGTCTCACCGCCGGATTGGCCCGCTGTACGGACAACGACACCGCCGCAAAGCCCCGGCTGCGCAGTTCATCCAGCAGTGCCTGCACCAGTTGCGTCCCGATTCCCCGTCCGCGGAAGGCCGGATAAAGGGCCACGGCCAGTTCGGGAACGGAATCCCCGATCCAGCCGAATCCGTTCAGGCAGCGGCTCCACGCTGCGCCGACCACCCGTCCGCCGCTCTCGGCCACCCGGCAGCAATCCGTCTCTCCCGCTCCGAATCCCTCGACATAGGCCCGCAGCGACGGAGTACGGATGACCTCCCGAGGCAAAGGCCGAACCGGATCGGGCTGCCAGATCGCCTCATAAAGAAAATCCTCCAGCAGCGGGGTCTCCTCCGTCCGAAGCGGACGGATTGCTACGTGTTCATCGTCTTGTTCATACAGTCCATTTACGGCTTCGTCCGGTTTCCCGCCGCCGTCCGGCAAGTGCGGTTCCGTCATCAATCAAAGATACGAAAAATCCGTCGTCCGCGGATGTTCCATTCCACAAAAAAACGATGCACTCCTTTCGGAGCGCATCGCTCGATTTTCGGGCAGGAAATGCGGTCAGGATCTTATCAGAGCCCCTCCGGCACTGCACCTCCCCTCCCCTCTTCTGTTCAGGGCGGGGCCACGGCCGGAGTCTTTACACAAACCTCCTTGCCTTGCCTTTCTCTCCTCCCCTCTTCTGTTCAGGGGCGGGGCTGCGACCGGGGGCTTTACACAAACCTCCTTGCCTTGCCTTGCCTTACCTTTCTCTCCCCCCCCCTCAGGGTGGACTCACAGGCTGACGTCTTGCGTCGTTCTCTTCCTGCTCCCCCCCCCTTCTCGGTTTCGGGGCTATGCCTTCGAGCCGTCGTAGGCCCACTTCACGTAGATGGCACCCCAGGTATATCCTCCGCCAAAGGCCGAGAGGATCAGATTGTCTCCCTTGCGGAGCTCCTTCTCGTAGTCGTAGAGGCATGTCGGGATCGTCGCGGCGGTTGTATTGCCGTTACGGTCGATGTTGATCATGCACTTCTCCTGGGTAATGCCCATCCGGCGCGCCGTGGCGTCGATAATACGCAGGTTGGCCTGGTGGGGGACCAGGAAGCGGATATCCTCACCCGTCAGGTTGTGGCGCTCCATCATCTCCACCGAGACATCCGACATTTTCGAAACGGCAGCCTTGAAGACAGCGTGGCCGTCCCACATGATCGTATGCCAGTTGTTCTGGACCGTCTCGATCGAAGCCGGATAGCGCGAACCGCCGGCCTTCATGTAGAGCTGCAACTCTCCGGAGCCGTCCGAACGAAGGATCGAGTCGATCACGCCATAGCCCTCGGTATCGGGTTCCAGCAGCACGGCTGCGGCCGCATCACCGAAGAGCGGGCAGGTCGAACGGTCCGTATAGTCGATGATCGACGACATCTTGTCGGCTCCGACGACAATGACCCGTTTGCTCGTTCCCGACTCGATGAACTTGGCTCCCGTCGTCAGTGCGAAAAGGAAGCCGCTGCAGGCTGCCGAAACGTCGTAGGCAAAGGCATTCTTGCAGCCCGCCTGGTCGGCAATCAGATTACCCGTCGAGGGGAAGAACATGTCGGGAGTCACCGTGGCACAGATCACCACGTCGATCGACATCGGATCCACACCCGTCTTGTCGAGCAGATTCAGAACGGCACGGGCTCCCATGTAGGAGGTGCCGATGCCCTCGCCCTTGAGGATATGGCGCGTCTTGATGCCGGTATGCGACATGATCCATTCGTCGTTCGTGTCGACCATTCGGCTCAACTCATCGTTGGTCAGGATATAATCGGGCAGGTATTGCCCCACACCCTTAATCGCAGCTGTTATCTTACCCATTAACTTAACTTTTGCTTACTGATAAACTTTTAATTTTTGAACGCCCGTTGCAGTTTGGCCGTCAGATCGGCCTTGATGACCTGCTCGGTCGAGAGGATCATGCTCCGGATCGCCTTCGGCGACGAGCAGCCGTGACCGATGACGACCGGTGCATTCACGCCCAACACGGGCGTACCGCCGACGTTCTCATAATTCATGGCGTCCCAGAAGGCATTCCCGCCTCCCAGCGCCAGATTGATCCGGTAGAGGCCTTCGGCCATCTTCAGCACCGTGTTGCCCACGAAACCGTCGCAGACAATCACGTCGGCCACCTTGCCCGAGAAGATGTGCGAGCCCTCGACATTGCCCACGAAGTTGATCCGGCTGTCGGCCTTCAGCAATTCGTACACGGCCTTGGCCTGTGCATTGCCCTTGGTCTCCTCCTCGCCGATGTTCAGCACCGCAACGCGGGGTTTCTCGATGCCCAGCACCGACTCCGCATAGATCGAGCCGATCAAGCCGTACTGGGCCAGCACTTCGGGTTTGCAGTCCACATTGAGCCCCACGTCAAGCAACAGGGCCGGACGTCCCGCAGCCGTAGGGACAAGGGACGAGATCGTGGGCCGGATGACCCCTTCGATCGGCTTGACGGCATACATCGATCCGACCATCATGGCTCCCGTCGAACCGGCACTTGCAAAGCCGTCGACAGCGCCCTTGGCCAGGTATCCGAAGCCTACCGTGATGCTCGAATTACTCTTTGCCTGGAAGGCTTTGGCCGGATGATCGCCCATTTCGATCACTTCGGTGGTGGGTACGAGGTCGAACCGCTCGGCAGGGCACCCTTCCGATGCGAGTACGGACCTGATTTTCTGCTCGTCGCCGAACAGCACGATCCGGCTGTCCGAGCCGATCGCGTCGAGCGCCATGACGGCCCCCTTGACGGCCGCTTCGGGAGCATAATCACCCCCCATGGCATCTACACCAATCTTTATCATACTCGTGGAGTTGGTTGAAATCTTCGGCTCCGCTCCGGGTCCGGGCTCTGCGAGTCGCCGGGGCCGACCGGGTCCGTTCATATACCGAAAAAGAGGCATCCCTCCAGGGACGCACTCCTTTCCATGCCGAAACTATTCGGCGGCCTTCTTCTCGATGGCGAGCTTGCCGCGATAGAACCCGCACTCGGGGCATACCCGGTGGTAAAGCACCGAAGCTCCGCAGTTCGAGCAGGTTACGACCGTAGGTACCACAGCCTTGTAGTGGGTTCTGCGCTTGTCGCGTCGCGTCGACGAGATTTTGTGTTTAGGATGTGCCATTTTACAATCTTGTTATTTATAAGTTCAACTTCTTATGTTCCAATCCTTTCATTCGGGTTTTCCGTCCTTCCCCGGCGCTGCGTCCGCCGCACTTTGCGCCGCGTCGGACTCCATCCGTTCGCGCAAGGCTGCCAGTTTGGCCCATTCACCGTCGGTGTGTTCCCGGGAGGAGGCCTGCTGCTCGATGGCCGCGAACTCACGGTCCGAAACGATGCGGAAGCGCTCAAGCATTTCGGGATTGCACTCCCCTTCGGGATGCACCCGCTGATAGGGAAGCGACAGCACGATGCTCTCGTAAATGTACTGCGCAAGATCCACCTGGTCCTCACCCGGGAGCAACCAGATCACCTCTCCGTCGTATTCGTGCTCCTCCTCGGAGAATTTCACCAACAAACGCCCTTCGTAGTCGATGGGAATGTGGCAATCCTCCAGGCAGCGGTCGCAAGCCACGACGACATCGCCCGAAATCGAAACGTCAAGCACAAGCTGCGACTCCTCCCGATTCAGGTCGACCCGCACCTCGCACGCTCCGTCCTTGATTTCCGTATTCTCGAAGGCCTCGAACAACGACTTGTCCACCGCGAACCGGAATTCGTGGCGGCCATTCTTCAGTCCTTTGAAGACGATGGAATATCGCTGTGTTTCCTCCATTTATACACATTTAGTGCGCAAAGTTACTAAAAAATAAGACAAATGCAAAGAAAACTACGAGTTTTAGCACCCGAAAGCCCGTGCGCCGGGGCGCCGGGGCCGATCCTCCCGGACGGAAATTTGCTTTTACCCCAACCATCCATTATCTTTGTACTCCATGAACGGGCAAGGATTCAAAATCGAACTGAAAAGCCGCTACGAAGAGTGGTGGCGATACAATGCAGATCTGATGTGCGGCTGTTTCGACGCCGATGACAACCGGACCGGCTTCGCATCCACGGCCTCGGATGTTGCCGACGTGGGTTCGAACCTCACCGAACGTCCGGCCGACATCCCGACGGCCCGGAGCGTCGTGCTCGAAACACCGCCCTGTCACCATCTGGTGCTTTACGTCTACATCATTCCCCATACGCTGCCCGCGGGCAACGACATCGACTCCACCCGCCCGTTCGAGGCGGAAATCCGCATCTCCCGGGACGGGAAACTCCTGCGCACCGAGAAGCGGGCCATCAACCAGTGGTCGGGTGCTTCGATCGAGCTGAAAGTCAGGGCCGACCAATAGGCCGCGCCGAACCGTTTCCGGCACTCCGCCTTCGGGAAAAGGTTTTCCGGATTTCAAAAACAAGGTCCGCCCCGCAGAAGATTCAGGGAAGGGACTGCAACACACCAACCATCCCGAAACACACCTTCCCAACCCATCCTACCAAAAAAGGACGTCCCTCACGGAACGTCCTTTTTTCGAATCGCGGTTCAGACTACTTGTTGTAAGCCTTCATCACCGAGATGAGGTCGAGCACCTTGTTCGAGTAACCCCACTCGTTGTCGTACCAGGCAACAACCTTTACGAAGGTGTCGGTCAGTGCGATACCGGCAGCCTTGTCGAAGATCGACGTACGGGGATCGCCCAGGAAGTCCGACGATACGACAGCCTCCTCGGTGTAGCCCAGCACACCCTTCAGTTCGCCTTCCGAAGCCTCCTTCATGGCAGCGCAGATCTCATCGTACTTGGCCGGTTTTGCCAGGTTGACCGTCAGGTCGACAACCGATACGTCGAGGGTCGGAACACGCATCGACATACCCGTCAGTTTGCCGTTCAGCGAGGGGATCACCTTACCTACGGCCTTGGCAGCACCCGTCGACGAGGGGATGATGTTGCCCGAAGCGGCACGACCGCCACGCCAGTCCTTCATCGAGGGACCGTCTACGGTCTTCTGCGTTGCGGTGGTCGAGTGAACCGTCGTCATCAGACCGTCCGTAATACCGAACTTGTCGTTCAGGACCTTGGCGATCGGGGCGAGGCAGTTCGTGGTGCACGATGCGTTCGAAACGATCTTCTGTCCGGCATAGGTATCGGTGTTCACACCGCATACGAACATCGGCGTAGCGTCCTTCGAGGGGGCCGACATAACCACGTACTTGGCACCGGCAGCCAGGTGAGCCTGAGCCTTCTCTTCCGTAAGGAACAGACCCGTCGACTCAACAACGTACTCGGCACCAACCTCGTTCCACTTCAGGTTTGCGGGATCCTTCTCGGCGGTGACGCGGATAGCGTGGCCGTTGACGATCAGCTGGCTCTTCTCGACGTTGTAGTCGATCTCGCCCTTGAACTGGCCGTGCATCGTGTCGTACTTCAGCATGTAAGCCAGGTAATCTACCGGGCAGAGGTCGTTGATACCTACGATCTCGTACTTGTCAGTCTGCGTGCAGGCTGCACGGAAAACCATACGGCCGATACGACCGAAGCCGTTGATACCGATTTTGATAGTTGCCATAATGTTTTGATTTATTTGTTAAAAACTTGCGTTATTTTTTTCACAGCACAAAAGTACATACTTTAAATATTATACGCAAATAAAAATTTAATTTTTTTACAAATCTCCCGCCAAAGGCCCTGCGGCCCCTTTTCCGGAAGCATTTGCCACCATCGATTCCGCTCCGAGAACGTGGGCCTCCGCATCCCCTTTTCCGGAGGCGGGATTCCCGACGGACCTTTTCGAAAACGTTTTTTCTGCGGACCACTTCCGAAAACATTGTTCTCTGCAGTCCCTCTCCGAAAAACCTCTCTTCCTGCGGACCCTCCCCGAAAACATTGTTCTCTGCGGACTCTCCCCGAAAAAGCATCTCTTCCTGCGGACCACTCCCCGAAAACATTGTAACCGGCCCCGGCATACGGCCTCCGGCGACACTCCCCGCCCCGGGACTATCGGGAACCCGCTTTCGCCCGCTTGGCCATTGCCGAAGCGAAGACGAAATCGTTCAGTTCGCGGTTCTCCGCATGGAGAATCTCCGACTTGGTACCCTCCCACCACTTGCGGCCCTCGTGGATATAGACAATTTTCTCGCCGATCTCCATCACCGAGTTCATGTCGTGCGTGTTGATGATCGTCGTCATGCCGTATTCGTGGGTCAGTTCGTGGATCAGGTTGTCGATGACGATCGAGGTCTGCGGGTCGAGTCCCGAGTTGGGCTCGTCGCAAAACAGGTAGCGGGGATTCATCACGATGGCCCGTGCAATGGCCACACGCTTGATCATGCCGCCGGACAATTCGGCCGGATAGAGGCGGTTGGCATCCTCCAGCCGCACGCGGCGCAGGCAGAAGTTCACCCGTTCGAGTTTTTCGGACTCACTCTGCTCCGTAAAGAGGTCGAGCGGCAGTTTGACATTCTCCTCGACGGTCGACGAGTCGAGCAGCGCCCCGCCCTGGAAGATCATGCCGATGTCCTTGCGGATGCTCTTGCGGTCGCGGAAACCCAGCTGCGAAAAGTTCACGTCGTCGTACCACACATCGCCCGAATCGGGTTCGTGCAGTCCCACGAGGGTTTTCAGCAGCACGGTCTTGCCTGAACCGCTGCGTCCGATGATGAGGTTCGTCTTCCCGGTCTCGAACTCCACCGAGATGTCGTCGAGCACCACGCGCCCGTCGAACGATTTGACGATATGTTCGGCTCGTATCATATCAGCAGCACCTGGGTCAGGATCAGGTCGAACAGAAGGATCACCACGCAGCTGACCACCACGGCGCGCGTCGAAGCGACACCCACCTCAAGCGAATTGCCCCGGGCATTGTAGCCGAAGAAGGCCGAGATCGACGTGATGATATAGGCGAAGAAGACGGTCTTGATGAGCGTGTAGGTGATCGAATAGGGCCGGAAGTCCATCAGCAGGCCGTCGACGTAGTCCGCGGGGATCATGATTCCCGTGGCGGCAGCGATGAGCCAGCCGCCGAGCACCCCGATCAGGATCGAGAGGATCGTCAGGAACGGGAAGAAGAGCATCGAGGCAACGATCTTCGGGAGGATGAGGTACGACGCCGAGTTCACGCCCATGATTTCGAGCGCATCGATCTGCTCGGTGATGCGCATCGTTCCGATCTCGGAGGCGATGCTCGACCCGACCTTTCCGGCCAGGATCAGCGCTACGACCGCCGAAGAGAACTCCAGGATCATCGTCTCCCGCGTGGCGTAACCGATCAGCGACTTCGGGATGAAGGGAGAATCGAGGTTGATCGACATCTGCAAGGTGATCACCGCCCCGATGAAGATCGAGATGATGGCCGTCAGACCGATCGAGTTGATACCCAGAGCCTCCATTTCGTAGATGATCCGCCGACGGTAGATCGCGGCCTTCTCCGGACGGGAAAAGACCTTTCCCATCAGGATGAAATAGCGTCCTATGAGTCCGAAAACCCGCAGCATATCAGTTTTTCTCCTCTTCGAAATCGATATAGTCACCCACGTCCTCCGAGACGCGTTTTTCGGGGGCATCCGCGGTTCTGTGCACTCTCACTTCGCCTTCGCGGCGGCCGCCCCGGGGCTCTTCGCGTGTGAAGGAGGAGCCGAAGCCTCCCTGTCGGGGGTCGAATCCCCCACGGCTGAACTGCTCCTCCATCTGCTTGCGCATCTTGTAGATCCGCCAGCGGAAAAGCAGCATCAGCGCCACGATCAATAGAATCAGTCCCATCAGAATATAAAGTATGACGATGGCGATGCCCTTGAGCAATGCCGGGGCACCGAATGCCAGTATGACGATCAGGAGCGTCGTGAGCGGATTGCGCTGCACGAAGCCCACCAACGAGTCGATAATCGACAGCAGAAAGTTCATGCCTATTCCGGTTATCCGTGTTTCATCGCATTCTCCGCAAGGACCGTGCAGGACGTCGCCGACGCCCGGCTCCCGACATGCCGGGGCGTGTCCGAACGAAGATTATCTCTGCAAAGGTAGCGAAAATTATGCGTTTTTCAATTAAATGTCGTAAATTTGGTGCTCGAAAACAAATCTCATCCCAAATATGTTAACGCCTCTGACCGCCATCTCGCCCGTCGACGGACGCTACCGGAACAAAACGGAAAAACTCGCCGATTATTTTTCGGAACAGGCCCTGATCCGCTACCGGATCCGGGTCGAAGTGGAATATTTCATCGCGCTGTGCGAGCTTCCGCTGCCGCAGCTGGCAGGGATCGACCGTGCGAAATTCGCCGACCTGCGGGCACTCTACACCGACTTCTCGGAAGCCGATGCCAAGCGCGTCAAGGAGATCGAATCGGTGACGAACCACGACGTCAAGGCCGTCGAGTACATCATCAAGGAGAAGATGGACGCCCTGGGACTGGAGGCCTACAAGGAGTTCGTACACTTCGGACTCACCTCCCAGGACATCAACAACACGGCCATCCCGCTCTCGATCAAGGAGGCGTTGACGGGAGTCTACTACCCGGCCGTCGAGGAGGTGCGCGACAAACTGGCGTCGTTCGCCGAGGAGTGGCGCACGGTGCCGATGCTGGCCCGCACCCACGGGCAGCCCGCTTCGCCCACATCGCTCGGCAAGGAGTTTTCGGTATTTGTCGAACGGCTCGAAAAGCAGCTGGTCATGCTCCACGACATCGCCGTTCCGGCCAAGTTCGGAGGCGCCACGGGGAATTTCAACGCCCATCATGCCGCCTATCCGGCGATCGACTGGGTGGCCTTCGCCAACCGGTTCGTCAATGAGACCCTGGGACTCTGCCGTTCGCAATACACGACACAGATCGAGCACTACGACAACCTGGCGGCCATCTTCGACGCCATGAAGCGCATCGACACCATCCTGATCGACCTTTCGCGCGACATGTGGACCTATATCTCGATGGAGTACTTCAAGCAGCGCATCAAGGCCGGGGAGGTCGGTTCGAGCGCCATGCCCCACAAGGTCAACCCCATCGACTTCGAGAATGCCGAAGGGAACTTCGGCATCGCCAATGCCGTTTTCGAGCACCTGGCGTCGAAGCTCCCCGTTTCGCGCCTGCAGCGCGACCTGACGGACTCCACGGTGCTGCGCAACGTCGGCGTGCCCGTGGCCCACGCCCTGATCGCCCTGCAGTCGCTGATGAAGGGACTCGGGAAGGTGATCCTCAATCCCGAGGCGCTGGAACGCGACCTGGAAAACAACTGGGCCGTGGTGGCCGAGGGCATCCAGACGATCCTGCGCCGCGAAGGCTACCCGAAGCCCTACGAGGC
>CALUIG010000051.1 GCA_944320625.1 uncultured Alistipes sp. | reverse complement strand
GCGGATCAGATCAGCGTCTCGAGGATCTGCACGGCATTGAGTGCCGCACCCTTCTTGATCTGGTCGCTCACACACCAAAATGCCAGACCGTTCTCCGAAGTCAGGTCCTTGCGGATACGACCCACGTAGACGGGATCCTTCCCGGCGATGAACAACGGCATCGGATAGACCTTGTTCGCGGGATCATCCATCAGCACCACCCCTTCGGCCTTCGAGAAGGCCTCACGGGCCTCCTCCACCGTGACCGGACGTTCGGTTTCGAGCCAGATGCTCTCCGAATGGGCGCGCATCACCGGAACACGCACACATGTCGCCGAAACGCGGATGTCCGAGTGCATGATCTTGCGCGTCTCGTTGAACATCTTCATCTCCTCCTTCGTATAGTCGTTTTCCGTGAAGACGTCGATGTGCGGAATGACATTATAGGCCAGCTGGAAGGCGAACTTTTCGACCGTAGGCTCCTTCCCGGCGCCCAGTTCGGCATACTGGTTCACCAGCTCGGTCATGGCCGAAGCTCCGGCACCGCTGGCCGACTGATAGGTCGACACATGCACGCGGCGGATATGCGAAAGGTTCTCGATGGCCTTCAGCGCCACGACCATCTGAATCGTCGTACAGTTCGGGTTGGCGATGATCCGGCGCGGAGCATTCTTCGCATCCTCGGGATTGACCTCCGGAACCACCAGGGGCACGTCGGCATCCATACGGAAAGCGCTCGAATTGTCGATCATCACGGCACCGTGTTTGGTGATCGTCTTGGCAAACTCACGCGAGGTGCCGGCTCCGGCCGACGTCAGGGCGAAATCCACCCCCTTGAAATCGTCGTTATGCTGCAAAAGTCGGACCGTCAAGTCTTTTCCACGGAAGCGATACGTGCGTCCGGCACTCCGCTGAGAACCGAACAGCAACAGTTCGTCGATCGGCAGATCGCGCTCTTCGAGAATCTTCAGGAACTCCTGTCCCACGGCGCCGCTGGCGCCCACGATGGCTATTTTCATGGTTCGTTTCGTTTAACCGGTTTGGAGGGCAAACCTTGCGGGCAAAGATAGTAAAAATTTTTAAGAAACAAACCCGGAATCCGTAAAATCGAAGAGATCAGGCCGTTTCCGGGCATCTGCAACATCTGCATCAATCGAAGAAGTCGTCATCGTCGCTCTCCTCCGGTCCCACGGCATCCATTTCATCCTCGCAGTCGTAACGGGGCATCATCGACGGACGCACGAACTGATCCTCCCGGGTCACGCCGAGACGCCCGTCGTCATAGACGCGCTTCATAAACTCCCCGACGATCGGCAGGGCCGCCACGCTTCCCTCGCCACCCGAGATGAAGTGGACCGACTGATCCTCGCCGCCGACCCACGCCCCGGCCACCAGTTTCGGAGCCACACACATGAACCACGCATCACGGTTCTTGTTCGACGTTCCGGTCTTGCCGCCGATCTCCAGGTCCGTCAGTCCGAACTGCCACTTCAGACGCCCGGCCGTGCCGGCATTGACCACCCCCTGCAACATCGTCAGCATCGTATAGGCCGTCCGCTCGCTGATGGCATCCTGCGACTGCGGGATGAACGTCGCAATCAGGTTGCCCTGACGGTCCTCGATGCGCGTCACGAAGATCGGATCCGTATGCACCCCCTCGTTGGCGAAGGTCGAGAAGGCGCTCACCATCTCGTAGACATTCGACTCCGAGGTCCCGAGACACAGGGCCGGAACCGGATCGATATAGCTGCGGATACCCATGTTGTGAATGAAATCGGCCACGGCTTCGGGCTGTTTGGCCTGCTTCATGATCCACGCCGAATAATTGTTGCGACTGCGGGCCAGGCCCCAACGCAGCGGATGCAGCACCCCGTCGTACTCGACCCGTCCGGCCTCCTTCGGCGACCAGGCCGTACCGTTGGCCGTCTCGATCGTCGTCGGAAGATTCGGGACCATCGTGCAGGGTGTAAAGCCGAGGTGGTCGATGGCGAACGTATAGACGAAAGGCTTGATCGTCGAACCGATCTGGCGCTTGCCCTGCTTGGCCATGTCGTACTTGAAATAGCGGAAATTCGGACCCCCGACATACGCCTTGACCGCTCCCGTGCGGGGATCCATCGCCACCATGGCGGCCCGCATGATCCGCTTGTGGTGGAGAATCGAGTCGCGCGGCGTCATCAGCGTGTCGCGCTCGCCCTTGTAGGTGAAGACCTTCATCGGGCAGGGTTTGTCGAACGACGCCGTGATCTCCTTTTCGCTGTACCCGGCCTCCTTCATCTCCCGGTAACGGTCCGAGTAGCGGATCGCCTGGCGCATGATCCGGTCGCGTTCGGCACGGTCCGTATCGAGGAACAACACCTTCGTATTGCGGTACTGGGCATCCATCTTGGGCTGGATCACCGTCTCCATCTGCTTCTGGACCGCCTGTTCGGCATAGGCCTGCATCCGCGAGTTGATCGTCGTATAGATTTTCAGACCGTCGCGGTAGATGTTGTAGGGCGTGCCGTCGGCCTTGGTGTTCTTGTGGCACCAGCCGTAGAGCGGATTCTCCTCGTACTCCTTCACCGCCTGGTCGTAGTCCCACTCCGTGTAGAACTGGCTGCGTTTCGGACGGTCGGCATTCATCACCAGGCGCAGCATCTCCCGGAAATAGGTCGCCGAACCCTCGTTATGCGACACCGGCTTGTAGTTCAGCACGATGGGCAGTGCCGAGATCGAGTCGCGCTGGGCGCGGGTCAGGGCGCCGGCCTCCGCCATGCGCGAGAGGACCAGATTGCGGCGTGCCAGGGCGTTGTCGGGATTCCGCACCGGCGAGTAGCGCGTCGGGGCATTCACCACCCCCACGAGCACCGCCGCCTCCTGCACGTTGAGTTCGTGCGGCTCCTTGTTGAAGAACGTATGGGCCGCCGACTTGATGCCGTAGGCATTCGAGCCGTACTCCACCGTATTGAGGTACATCGCGGCAATCTCCTCCTTCGTATAGTTGTACTCGAGCTTGAGGGCCGTGATCCACTCCTTGAGTTTCGCCGTGACGAGTTTGGCCATCCGCCCCAAGCGTCCGCGGTTGCCCGTGTCGCGCGGGAAGAGGTTTTTGGCCAGCTGCTGCGTAATGGTCGAGCCGCCGCCCTGCGAGGTGTTCTGCAGCAGCACGGTCTTCACGGCCACACGTGCCAGCGAAGGGATGTCGATGCCCGAATGGCTGCGGAAGCGCACATCCTCGGTGGCAATGAGTGCCGCGACGATCGGCGGCACCTCGTGTCCGTCGAGGCGGATGTGGAGTGTCGAATCCGCCGGGAAGAGGTCGGCATACTGCACGTAGGAGCGGTTCTGCACGAAGAACGTGCCGATGACCTTGCCGTCCTCGGAGTAGATCTCCGTAGCGAGGTTGCTGCGGGGGTTCTCCAGCTCCTCGAACGAGGGCATGCGGCCGAAGGTGCCGAGGGCCGTGAGCAGCAGCAACAGACCCACCAGAACGAAGGGGGCAAAAGCCACGACCCAGATCCATCTTATCGCTTTCGGGCTGATTCCCGACTTCTTGCGTTGTGCCATAAATCCGAATTTTGCGGTAAAGATACAAAATATTCCCCAACTAACTAAAACGGGAGTCCGAGCGAGGCCCCGATCCACACTCCGCCGCTCGAAGGACGGTAGCACGACAGCGTAAGGGTCGACGTGGCCGAGGCCGGTTGGCGGAAGAGGTTGAAGTCGATCACCAGGTCGCCGCCTGCGGACCAGATGTCATACCACGCCATACCGAGGCTCCCGGGGATCCGGAAGCAGGCGTATCCGGCCCCGGCATTCAGCCGGATGCGCTTGAAATAGAGCACCGAGCCGATGCCGCCCTCGGGATACCACACCGGCAGCTGGTAGTTGGCCTCCAGCGCCGTGTAGTTGTTCGAGACAATATCCGCCGAAGAGAAGCCGCGCGGGATGAGCCGCGAAGACTTGTAGCTCAGCGGAGCATAACCGCTCGGGAACTTGTAGCCTCCGATCGAGGTCTGATAGGTTGCGGCCACCGACAGCGAGTGGTGAGGAGCCACTCCCGGCAGATAGGCGTGTCCGTAGAAGGAGATCAGGTCGCTGAAGTTGCTGTTTTCCGGGTTAAACGTGTAGTTCGCCAGGAGGGTATAGCCCCAACGGGGCGCGATGTCGCGGTGGGACATCCGCACCTGATCGGAGAAACCGACTCCGAAAGCCACCTGATGCAACCCTTTGCGGAAACCGATGTGCTGGATGTTGGTGATCCCGCCGTTGATGCCCCACTCGATCTTGCCCAGATCGGCCACCATGCCGTTCGAGTAGTTCCAGCCCGCCGACACGGAGAGCTGCCGCGTATGGTAGCCGCGCTGGAAATAGAGCGGCAGCGTGGCCGTAAGGCCTACGGAGTAGTATTTGTCGGGGGCCGGGCGCGCCTGGTATTCATACTTGCCGGTCTGGGCGTTGTACTGCCCGAGCGAATAGAAGAGCTGGTTGCCGCCGTACGTGGCATCCAGATCGAAACGCACGCCCAGACCGAAGTAGCGCACGCCGAGATTAAAGAGCGAACCCTCGTGGCGGTTCCAGCCGTAGGAGGCATAGGCTTCGGTATTCGAGAGCAAGTTCTGCGAGATCACCGTAATTCCGGCATTCAGGTCGAACGACTGCTCGTCGACGAGCGAAAAGGGATTGAAGGCCACGGGCATCCAACTGTGGACATTCACCAGATTGGGCACCTTGCGATAGCGTTTCGCCCGGAAATCCGCACTTTGGGCCAGCGAATCCGCCTGCGTGAAGCGTACCGTATCGAGGTTCACCACCTCCCAACGCCGGCGCGGCGGATTCACCCGGTTCACCGGCAGGCGTGACGGCACAACGGGGATCCAGGCACTGTCGGCCGACTGCTCCGCCACGCGGTAACCCAACCGGTCGTACGTCGTCACCAGCACCGTCCCAGCCGTCCCGGACGTCCCAACCGTCCCGGCCTTTTCCACCTTTTCCACCTTTTCGCAACCCGGAGCCGGATCGAATGCGCCGTAGGTCGAGGTCGTGATCCGGAATTCGCGTCCGGTCGTCAGGTCCCAGCAGTGGGCCTCGTCCTTGCCCGAGGCGATCGAACCGTAGTAGAGCCGCCCGCCTCCGGCCCGGAGGTCCGACAACGTGATATAGGCCCCTTCGGTCACGGCGTGCAGCCCTTCGGCATCGATCCGGCCGATCCACATGCCGCTGTCGTCGGTCACCAGCACATACCAGGCGCGCGTCAGATCGTCCCACGCCAGGCCGTGCAGCTCCTTGCCATCGGGCGCCGGGAAGTGCTGTTCCGCCGCGCCGTCACGCTGTACGACCACCGTATAACGGCCGTCGGGATTGTACTCCACCCAGCCCAGTTCGTCGGGCGTCGCCGTGGGATAGAGCACCCGCCGGGCCCGGCCCACCGTCCGGGGGCGCTCCTCCGTCAGGTCCATCCAGCACAGTTGCGAATTGACCCGCTGCTCGAAAAGCAGCGAACGACGGTACTCGGTCCACCAGAGACGGCCGTCACACAGCGTCGGACGCGTCGAGACCAGTCCCGTCGGTGCGATCGTGCGCTCCTCGCCCGTCCGGCGGTCGATGCGCACGAAGCGCGACACGCGGTCCAGATCGGTCTTCAACGCCACGACCGCCGTATCGCCGAGCGCCAGCGGCCACTGGTATGTCGTATAGTTCCGCTCGGGAAGCCCGACCAGCGGCCGGGCCGTGTTCTCCTCCCTGGGGAGCGAATCCCAGAAGCGTTCCAACTCATCGAACGTCTCGTGGAAAAGCGCGGAGACATCGGTTTTATAGAATTTCCGCAACGCCACGCTCGTCGTGAAGATCACATAGGGGTTGCGCGAACTGTACCAGGCAACCTTGTCCCAGATATTCTCACCGTAACGCTCCCAGGCATAGGAGCAGATCTGATAACCCAGTTCGTAATGGTCGGGGATGTAGTCGCGGTAGGAGCCGCAGAACCAGCGGTCGATATTCTTCCGGTCGCGGCCCACCCGCCCCATCGCGCGGTATGCCATCGAGAAGGAGGGTTGCAGGCCGCGGCCGAACGACGACATCATCGTCTCGGACATCACGGCATCGCCCTCCATGGCCCAGATCGGCAGGCACAGCAGACCCACGGTCGAGCCCTGCTGTCCGAGCAGGTAACTCAGGACACGGATCAGCCCCCGGTCGAGGTTGTTGTACTGCACGGCATGGCGGTACTCGTGGGCCACCAGCTGCTTGTACCACGGCATCGAATAGCTGTCGATGGCCGGCGAGGTGAGGAATTCCACCCGCTTCGGGAGGTACATCACCAGGCCGTTCGACTGGAAATTCTCGGGGTGCATGACAAACGGGATACGCATCGGATCGTGACGGAACCCGTATCCGATGTCGGGCTGTACCGTACGGATATAGAAGAGCGTCCGACGCGCCAGGGCCGAGACCGTATCGGGATAGATCATCCGCACGTCGGGCGTACGGATCGTCGACCACTTCTGCGGAGGGTCCGAACCCCACGTGTAGTACTGCGCCTCGGCGCGCCGTACTCCGAAGAGCAGGGCGGTGACCAGCAGCAGGAGCGAAACAATCCGTCGCACGTCAGGATCCTGCCTTTTTGCAACGGTAGCCGCTGCGGGTGAGTATTTCGACAATCCGGTCCCGGTGATCGCCCTGGATGAGGATCTCGCCATCCTTCGCCGCACCGCCCACACCGCACTTCGTCTTGAGCAGCCGCGCCAGCGACTGCAGATCCTCATCACGCCCCACAAAACCCTTCACCAGCGTCACGACCTTCCCGGCCCGCTGCTTGCGGTCGAGCCATACGCGCAGATCCTGCCGGGACGGAGCCAGGGTCTCCGCCTCGGGCTCTTCGCCGGTCTCGTATTTGAAATCGGGATTCGTCGAGTAGACCATCCCGAGTCTCGATTTCCAGTCGTTGTCTGCCATAGTGTTCCGATGGTTGGAATTAAACGCCGAATCGGGCGCTTTATTTTGCACAAAAATACGAAAATATTTATCTTTGTAAACCTATGGCCAAGAAGTTCCCCGAAAAACTGCGAAGAATGAATCCCTTCGCACGTCCGAAGAGCCTCGAAGAACTCCCCAGGCCGTTGCCGGCGAATCCCGATCAGCGGTTGGTGAAGGTCTATGTCGAGGGGTACGAGGATGTGGCCTTCTGGCGCGGGATCTTCGATCATTTCCACAATCCCTACCTGCGTTTCGAGATCTCGGTACCCGACCGCGGAGACCTTCCGAAGGGGAAAAAGGTCCTCCTGGGCATGATCCCCCACTCCTCGGAGGAGTTGATCCTCTGCGTCGATTCGGACTTCGACTACCTCTTCGCCGGGCGCACCGAACAGTCCCGGGAGGTCGCCGACGCCCGGTTCATGTTCCATACCTACGCCTACGCCACCGAGAACTACCTCTGCTACGCCCCCTCGCTGCACAACGTCTGCGTCAAGGCCACCAAAAACGATACACGGATCTTCGATTTCGTGCAGTTCATGCAGGAATATTCGCGCATCATCTACCCGCTCTTCCTCTGGTACGCCTTCTCGGCCCAGCTCTCGACGGAGAATGTCTTCCCGCTGATCGACTTCAAGGCGTCGGTGCGGCTGGGCTACCTCGAAATCGAAAACAACGGCGAACGGACCCTGGAGTGGCTGCGGCGCAACGTCTCGAAACGCGAGGAGTTGCTCCGGCGCCGCAATCCGAAGATGATCGAACCGATGCAGGAGTTCGAGGCGCAACTCCGCCAGCGGGGCGTGAAACCCGAAAACACCTATCTCTTCATGCACGGACACACGCTGATGGACAACGTGGTGATGGTCCTGCTGAACACCGTGTGCGAGAAGTTGCGCGACATGTCCATTGCCCGGATCACGACTTCACAGAAACAGGGCGTGGCCCTCAAAAACGAAATGTCGAACTACACGAATTCCCTGCGGTCGATCCGCGACGTGCTGCTCGACAACGAAAACTACACGAAATGCCCGCTCTACAAGAGCCTCCAGCGCGACATCGAGCGTTACATCGCCCGCACGATCCTCGGCATGAAACGCCGCGGACAGATCAAGGAGAGTTCCGTGCTCGGTATTCTCCACCGGCTCCGCCAGGAGAGTTTTTAACAAAGAGAGAGGAGGGGGGGGGTAAGAGCAAACCAAAAGGAGAGTCCGTCGTGGACTCTCCTTTCTGTATCCGGAGCGGCAGCAATCAATTCCCGGAGCGGCAGCAATCAATATTGCCCCTGCTTCTTGCGCACGACGCGCACGGTCGACTGCGTGGCCTGCCGGATGAAGACCTGCGGACCGCGGGCATAACGACGCCACAGGTCATCGGTATAGCCGCGTACGGTGAGTAGCTCCATGTTATCGGACTTCATCACGTCGAAACCCGCCTCACGCAACGCCTCGACCACTTCGTCGATGTGCCACGAATTGTCTACGCAGAGACTCAGATTCACCGCCGAATTGTGGATCAGGTTCGTCTTGATGCGGTAACGCTCCAGCAGCGAGAAGATCGTCGCGAACTTCTCCTCCAGCACGAACGAGAAGTCCCGCGAACGGATCGTCAGCAACACCTGGTCCTTCTTGAGGATCAGAATCGGCACGTCGACCGGTGCCGACAGTCCGCGGATCACCGTTCCGGGCTTGCGCTTGTCACCGAAGGGCCGCACATAGAGCGGAATGTTCTTGTTCTGAAGCGGTTTGATCGTCTTCGGGTGGATGATTTGTGCCCCGCTGTAAGCCAGTTCGATGGTGTCGAGGTAATTCAGTTCGGCGATCTGCACGGCATCGGGGAAGATCTTCGGATCGGCATTCAGCACGCCGTCGACATCCTTCCACACCGACATCGACTCCGCATCGAGGATATTGGCCGCCACGGCAGCCGAATAGTCCGAGCCTTCGCGCCCGAGCGTCGTGGTCGTCCCGTCGGGCGCTCCGCCGATGAATCCCTGGCCGATGAAGACCGTCTCGGGACCGCCCGCCACGGCATCCCGCAGGCGGGGTGCCGAAGCCTCGATGTCCACTCCGGCATCCTTGTGGCGCTGTTCCGTCACGAAACAGCGGCGCATGTCGATCCAGCGGTTCGGAACCCCCGCATAATTGAGGTATTCGGAGATGATGGTCGTGGAGACCAGCTCGCCGTAGGCCACGATCGTATCGTACCACAGTTCGGCATCCTCCGCACGGTAGCGGGTCTGCGTGGCGACCCGCTCCAGTTCGTCGAACAGCGCATCGACCTTCTCCAGCCGTTTGGGTTCGTGCCACAGGTCGTCGATAATCTCCGCGTGGTAGTCGCGCAGTTTGCCGATATGCTCCAACGACTGCTCTTTATCCCCCTTCTGAAGTCCTTCGAACACCTTTTCCAGGGCATTCGTCGTCTTGCCCATCGCCGAAACGATGATGAAGAGATGCTGTTCCTCGTCGATGATCTGGCGCAGGTTTCTCACCCCGTCGGCATTCCGCACCGACGCGCCTCCGAATTTGTAGACCTTCATATCCTTATTCCATTAACCTAAACCTGTTTTTTCTCCGGGACCCGGAGGCCGCCGCTCCCGCGACAGCTTCCGTCCCGTATTTCGAGCCATGCAGCTACTCCCCGACCGGACGGTACGGCACCCCGATGTTCTGGAAGAGGAATGCGTACATGTCGGCCGCCTCGTCGATACGCTTCGAGGTGGGTTTTCCGGCTCCGTGTCCGGCCTTCGACTCGATGCGGATCAGGACCGGAGCCTCCCCGGCCTGGCAGTGCTGCATCGTCGCGGCGAACTTGAACGAGTGGGCCGGAACGACCCGGTCGTCGTGGTCGGCCGTCATCACCAGCGTCGCGGGATACTTCACACCCTCCCTGATGTTATGCAGCGGCGAATAGGCATAGATGTAGGGGAACTGCTCCTCGTTGTCCGACGAACCGTACTCCACGGCCCAGCCCCAGCCGATCGTGAACTTGTGATAGCGCAGCATGTCCATCACGCCGACCTGCGGCAGGCAGACGGCATAGAGGTCCGGACGCTGCACCTCGCAGGCGCCGACCAGCAGACCGCCGTTCGAGCCGCCGTTGATGGCGAGCCGCTCCGACGAGGTGTATTTCTGCGCAATGAGGTACTCGGCCGCAGCGATGAAGTCATCGAAGACGTTCTGCTTGTTTTCAAGCATCCCGGCCTTGTGCCACGCCTCACCGTACTCCGAGCCGCCGCGCAGGTTGGCCACGCAGTAGACACCGCCCTGCTCGACGAACATCAGCGCCGAGGGGTTGAAGCCCGGGGTCATGTTGATCTGGAAGCCGCCGTAACCGTAGAGCAGGCAGGGATTCTTGCCATTGAGCTTCAGATCCTTGCGGTGGGTAATGAACATCGGCACCTGCGTACCGTCCTTCGAGGGGTAGAAGACCTGCTCGGTCACGAAGAGCGAGGGGTCGAACGCCACCTCGGGGGCCTTGTAGAGCGTCGATTCGCCCGAGGCGATGTCGTAGCGGTAGATCGTCGCCGGGGCCGTATAGTTCGAGAGCGAATAGTAGAGTTCCGTATCCTCCTCCTTGCCGTCGAAGCCGCCTACCGTCCCGATAGCCGGCAGGGTGATCTGACGCACGAGTTTGCCGTCATAGTCATACTGGGCCACCTGATTCTGGGCATCCTGCAGGTAGGAGGCGAAGAGGTAGCCGCCGGCCGTCCCGACCCCTTCGAGCAGATTGCGCTCATGCTCGGGGATCACCGTCTCGACCTTCGAGGGATCGTTCAGCGGGAGCCGCTTGAGGGCGTAGTTCGAGGCCCCCTCGTTGGTCACGAAATAGAACCGGTCCTCCCGGCAGTCCACGGGAATATAGTCGTGGTCGAAGCCCGCCAGCAGCGTGCGGAACGTCTTCTCCGAAGTTTTCCGATAGAGGATCTCCGAGCCGGAAGTTCCCTCCGAAGCGATGACGAAGAGCCACTTGCCGTCCTCCGAAGGCCAGGCCGAGAAGTAGCGCAGCGGATGTGCCTTGTCCTCGTAGATGAGCCGGTCGGCCGACTGCGGGGTTCCCAACGTATGGTAGTAGACCTTCTGGAACTGGTTCTGCGACGAATAGACGCCCGCTTTCGGGGCATCGTAGGCGCTGTAATAGAAGCCCTTCGAATCGGAGGTCCACACGGCGCCGGAGAATTTCACCCAGTTGATCCGGTCTTCGGTGAGCTGTTTGGTCTGGGTATCCATGACGCGGATCTCGACCCAGTCCGATCCCGACGCGGCGGCGGCATAGGCGAAATAGCGTCCGTCCTTCGAGAAGGAGACGGCCGAAAGGGCCACCGTACCGTCCTCCGACAGCGTATTGGGATCGAGGAACACCTCGCCCTGCGTCCCGGGCTCCTGCGTCCGCCAGAGCACCGACTGGTTCTGCAACCCGTCGTTATAATAGTAGTAATACCAGTTGCCGTGTTTGGCCGGAGCACCCTCCTTGGGGTAGTTCCACAGTTGGGTCAGCCGCTCGCGGATGGCGTCGCGGAAGGGGATCTGCGACAGGTAGTCCTCGGTCACGGCATTTTCGGCGGCCACCCACGCGGCCGTCGCCTCCGAGTTGTCGTCCTCGAGCCAGCGGTAGGGATCCGGCACCTCCGTACCGAAATAGTTGTCCACCACCTCGCCGCGGGCCGTATCGGGGTAGGGTTTATGTTTGATCTGTTTCATGTCGCTGCAACCTGCCGTTGCCAGAGCCGCTGCGCCTGCCAGCACGACGACTTTCCAGAAAGAATGTTTCATAAAATGCTGCCGTTTGGGTGATATTGCGGCAAAGTTAGGAAAAATTCGATATTTTCCATACATTTGTCTGCCAGAAAACAACGCAGATCATGAACAACAACCATAACGAACTCCGCACGATCGTCGAACAGGCGTGGGAGAACCGCGAACTGTTGCACGACAATGCCGTACAGCAGGCCGTACGTCAGGTCATCGAATACGTCGACAAGGGAGAACTCCGCACGGCGGAGCCCGTCGATCCGGAAAACAGCCGGTGGCAGGTCAACGAATGGGTCAAGAAGGCCGTGATCCTCTACTTCCCGATCCAGCCCATGCGCAAGATGGAGGCCGGGGAGTTGGAGTGGTTCGACAAGATGGAGCTCAAACACGGCTACGAGGAGCTGGGCGTACGCGTCGTGCCCCACGCCGTCGCCCGCTACGGCGCCTACATCGCCCCGGGAGCCATCCTCATGCCCTCGTATGTCAATATCGGCGCCTACGTCGATACGGGAACGATGGTCGATACGTGGGCCACGGTCGGCTCGTGTGCCCAGATCGGCCGCCACGTCCACCTCTCGGGCGGTGTCGGAATCGGCGGTGTGCTCGAACCCGTGCAGGCCGCTCCGGTCATCATCGAGGACAACTGTTTCCTCGGTTCGCGCTCGATCGTCGTCGAGGGTGCCCACATCTGCCGCGAGGCCGTACTCGGCTCCAACACCGTCATCACCGGCTCGACACACATCATCGACGTCACAGGCCCCGAACCCGTCACCTACAAGGGATATGTCCCGCCCCGCTCGGTGGTGGTCCCGGGAAGCTACCGCAAACAGTTCCCCGCGGGCGAATACAGCGTCACCTGCGCCCTGATCATCGGTCAGCGCAAGGAGTCCACCGACAAGAAAACCTCGCTGAACGACGCCCTGCGCGACTTCGGCGTCTCGGTATAACCGCCCGGACAACCACGGGGGCACCCGACCACCCCGCGCAGCGCCCCGCAAAAGACGGCCGGAGCGCCTTGCGGCGGGAGTAGGAGGTTCCTGACGAGAGCGTCCCGCCCTGTTTCTTGAAATTTCCAGAAAAAAATGATCTACCACCTCGACACCACCACCTCGACGAACGACGACGCCCGCGAGGCGAAATACCGCCACGGCGACATCGTCTGGGCCGAACACCAGACCGCCGGGCGCGGACAGCGCGGACACAAATGGTTGAGCCCCGAAGGCGAAAACCTCACCTTCACGATGGTTGTCGAACCGCGGTTTCTGCCCGTGACGGAACAGTTCCTGCTCTGCGAGGCGCTCTCGGTGGCCCTGACCGACACCTTTGCCCGCTACGGCATCGACACCCGCATCAAGTGGACCAACGACATCTACGCCGGAGACCGCAAACTCGAAGGGGTGCTGATCGAACACAACTATTCGGGCTCCAGGCTGTCGCGGTCGCTGCTCGGCATCGGCATCAACGTCAATCAGACGGAGTTCGACCCCTCGCTGCCGAATCCCGTTTCGATGGCGCAGCTCACCTCACGCCGCTACGACCGCCGCGAAGTGCTCGAAACCTTCGAACGGTGCATGCTGGAGCGTTACGAACAGCTCGAACACGGCGACCGCGAAGCCCTGCAGAACGATTACCGCACCCGGATGTATGCCCTCGGGGAGATGCGCCCGTTCCGCTATCCCGACGGTTCGCTCACACGCGGTGCCATCCAGGGGGTTCGGCCCTCGGGCGAACTGATCCTCCGGCACGAGGACGGGAGTCTGCGGGAGTACCTCTTCAAGGAGATCGAGTTCGTTCTGCCCAAATAGTCCGCAGCGCGATTCCGGGCCGCATGCCGGCATTCGCGTTTAGCGTCCCGTTCAGATCCGCCTCATCCGGCTTTCAATTCAAAATAGCCCTGCTTTCGCATCCGGAATTCCAAAAACGGAAAATCGGAGCTGTTTTTGTGTGAAATAAATAACAATTTTTTCTTGTTGTTACAAAAATAACAGTTATATTTGCATCGAAAAACCATCCTTTTTTCAAACAAAAAACAGAAATACCATGAATGTACCTGCGAATCTGAAATACTCGAACGACCATGAGTGGTGCCGCATCGAGGGCGATGTAGCCGTTATCGGCATCACGGATTTTGCCCAGAGCCAGTTGGGCGACATTGTTTTCGTCGATGTACCGACGGTCGGCGAGACGCTTGCGGCCGGAGATGTTTTCGGCTCGATCGAGGCGGTGAAGACCGTCAGCGACGCATTCCTGCCCGTAGGCGGCGAGGTACTCGAGTTCAACGAGGCGGTGGATGCCGATCCCTCGATTGTCAACAAGGATGCTTATGGGGAAGGCTGGCTCATCAAGGTAAAGGTCGCAGATCCGGCCGAATACGATGCCCTGCTGAGTCCTGCCGACTATGAGAAGCTGATCGGATAGGAATCCGGGAGGCCCAAGAGGGGGCGGAGATGCTGGCAGCCGATCCGGTTCCGCAAGTGCGGGGACGGATCGAACGCGAGAGAGAGTGAAGCGTGAAAGGGTGTGT
>CALUIG010000050.1 GCA_944320625.1 uncultured Alistipes sp. | reverse complement strand
GTCAGTCGAGGAATCCTTCGCGGACGAGTTGTTCACGGATCCGGACCCAGTCTGCAACAGGCCGTTTTTCTCCGTCGATGAAACGCAGGGGACACCCCAGATTGCTGTCATCGATGTAGAGATCGGCATGTACCTTCGGGGATGAGGTCCAGCGTTTCTGCTCGGGATTTTCGTTGATGGCGTACAGCGGAATCCCCTTATTCCGGAACCACTCCACGGCGCGATCCAGCAATTTGCCGTGTCGCATCGAGTAGAGAATCAGTCGACATCCGTTTTCGGTGAGTTCCTTGAGTACGGGAACGGCTCCGGCATCTTCACCGATTTCGGGATAGGCGTGTGTTACAACCGTACCGTCGAAGTCGACGGCAATGAGCGCATTGTGAATGGCCATGTTTCTATTGTTTCGATTTGCGGCGGGTCAGGGAGAGGAAGAAATTTTTGATGCGTTTGCGGTAACTTTCGTCCCGATATTCGTCACCATATCCATATCCGTACCCATATCCATACCCGTATCCATATCCGTATCCGTAGCCATATCCATATCCGTGGCGTCGGCTCCGGGAGCCATTGAGGACGATGCACATGTTGTGGAGTTTCTTTTCACGGTAGAGGCGCTCGATGTCGGGGAGCTGCCTGCGGTCGAGGACCCCTTCCCGGACGATGTAGATACAGAGATCCGAGAGCCGGTCCGAGATCACGGCATCGGCTACCGACATGGCGGGGGTACTGTCGAGGAAGATGTAGTCATATTTGTTCCGGAGTTCTGCGACGAGTTTGTCGAGCCGGTCCGAGAGGAGCATCTCCGTGGGGTTGGGGGGCTGTACTCCGGCATAGATCACGTCGAGATTTTCGTGATAGTTCGTCTTGGCGATCAACTCGTCGATGTCGGATATGGTTCCTGCGAGATAGCCGGTGAGTCCGTTCCGGGTTTTCCCGTGCCCGAGGAGCTTGGAGAGCGCATGCCTTCTCAGGTCGAGGTCGATGAGTACGACCCGTTTTCCGGCCATGGCGAGCGTCATGGCGAGGTTCATGGCGATGAATGTCTTTCCGGCATGGGGGTTGGACGAAGTGAACAGGATGGACTTGATCTCCTTTCCGGCAGATACGCCCATGAAGGTCATGTTCGACCGGAGGATTCGGAACGCTTCGGAGAGCGCGTCACGTCCCGTTTCCCGCACGACGATCGCATCCTGGTTTTCTCCTTCGCGGTAGGGGATGTCTCCCAGGAAGGGAGCACTGAGCTTGTCCTCTATATCCTTTCGACCCCGGATGGTCGTATCCAGCATGCTGATGAGGAAGAGCAGTCCGAAGGGGATTGCGATTCCGACGACAAAGGCGATGGCGAGGATCATCGTCGGACGGGGCGATACGGGTACGGAACTTCCGTATGCGAGGTCGATGGTCCGGGAGTTGCTTTCGGCGATGGCGAAGTTGAGCTGGTTCTCCTCCTGCTTGTTGAGCAGGTAGAGGAAGAGCTCCTCCTTGATTTTCTGTTGTCGGGTGATTCCGAGAATGACCTTCTCCTGGGAGGGCATGGTCGAGATTCTGCGGTTTGCGATCTCCTCTTCCCGTCGCATGGCATCCCGCTGGATTTCGAGGGTCGAGATATGGGAATCGAGCGAGGCGATGATCGACCGTCTGACGGCGGCGAGGAGGTTGTCGAGGTCCCGGATTACGGGACTGTTTTCGGAACTGTTTTCGAGGAGTTTTTCGCGCTGGAGGATCGAGGCGTTATACTCTTCGATCTGGGCAGCGACGGCCGCATTGGTTACGGACGCCATGGCGGGGATAAATTCTCCGGCCTTCGAGGGGTCGTTGAGGTAGCTCCGGATGAATTCCGCCACATTGATCTGGTTGTCGAGCGAGAGTCCTTCGGCCTTGTATTGGGAACTTTCGGTAACGCTTCGTGCGGCTTCCGAGGTGATGTCGACCATGCGGTTGTCCTTTTTGAGGTCCTCGATGTCCTTGTCCACGTCTCCGAGTTCCTGCCCGATGACTTCGAGCCGTTCCTTGATGAAGTCTGCGGTTGTGACCGATACGCGCCGCTTGTCGTCGATGGCGTCCTTTTCGTAGGCGTCGATCAGGGTGTTGAGTACGTCTTCGGCCCGCTTGGGAACGGTGTTGTTCATCGAAATGGTGACGACCGACGCCTGCTTGTTTGTCACATCGCACTTGACTGCGCTGCGATAGGCGTCGGTGGTTGCCTTGAGCGAGCTCTTGCTGACCCGGATGGGTACGCCGTTGTATGCGTCGTTCATGTAGAGCGTTTTCCGGACGACGACCTGTCCGACCGGTGTGGGGATCGTATCGCCGTATTGAGCGGTGATCACACTGCGGCTCTCCTGTTTAGTAACGAATCCGTCCTGGAACTGGGTGAGTCGGATCTGCTCCTCGCCGAGGGGCGTTATGCTCATCGAAAGGGCCTGGTTGTCGTTGTCGTTGACGAAGTCGACTTCGATGGGGGCCTGTCCGTAGAGATCCTTGTCCTGGAGCCGTTCCCGGACGGAGTAGTTGACCGAGAGGTTGAGCCTCCGGACTACCTCTGTCATGAGTCTGCGGGACTGGAGGATGAAGAGTTCGTTGTCGACGCTGCGCCGGCTCTGGAATCCGGACAGGTCGCTGAATGCCGACAACTCGATGTCCCCGCCCTTTCGGGAGTCCTTGACGAGGATTGTGGTTGTCCTGCTGTATATTTTAGGGGTTTTTGCGAGATAGTAATAGGCGGCCCCGATGCAGACGAGGATCGAGAGTACGAACCAGTACCAGTTCAGGACGACCATCCGGATGATGTCGTGGAGGTTGATCGATCCCGATAATTCGTCGTTGTTGATCGGAGCCTGCGTATTGATCTGCTGATCTGTCATGGCGGTTTATTTGGTGAGAGTTACGATGAGCGTTGCAACGGAGACGGCGGTGCTGATCAGCGAGAGGTAGAAACTGCGGTTCTGGCTGATTTCACCCGACTGTGCCTTGTACTTGTTGGGCTTGACATAGACGACGTCGTTCTGCTGGAGATAGAAGGCCGGGGAGTTGAAGAGCTCCTTGGAGGTTAGATCGAGGATTTCGAAGGTCCTCACGCCGTCGGTTTCCCGGGTTACGATGACCTCGTTCCGCACGCCGTAGACGGTCATGTCTCCGGCCATGGCAAGTGCGTCGAAGATGGTGATCCGGTCCCGGTCGATTTCGAAGGTTCCGGGTCTGGTGACTTCTCCGATGACGGAGATCTTCATGTCGGAGAACTGGACGTTGACCGAGGGGTCGTTGATGTATCCACCCTCGATGATCTTGTCCGCGATGACCCGGGCGAGTTCTCCGCGAGTGAGTCCCTTGCACTCGATGGCTCCGATGATGGGCATCACCACGAACCCGTTCTCATCGACGGTTCGGATCTGGAGGGATTGGGTGCTTCCCGCCGAGGGCGTTCCGGAGAGAGAGTTGAGCGAGGTCGAGGAGTTGAACGGTACGGCCAGTTCGGGGTCCTTGCTGTTGACGACGATGGTCAGACGGTCGAGGGGCTTGATCCGGATTTGACCGTTTTGAGCGATTTGTTCGGGCGAAGCCTGCTGAATGTCCTGCAGATACCAGACCCGTTTTTGTGCGGAGCAGGCTGAGAGCAGGAGAACCGTCAGAAGGATCCCGGAGAGGCGGCAGAGGTGATTCATATCGAAAAAACAGGTTTTTGGATATAAAATATGTAATTATGCGGACAAAGGTAGGAAAAAAACCGGGAATTCATCCCATTTTGGAGACTCGATTTTCCCAAGTGTGTGAGTAAAGCGGTCCTGAATTCGTCGAATATTCGGAAAAAATTGTATATTTGGTGCCCCAAACGGCGCTGAAAGCGGGTTTCCGGCTGTTCGAAACGGACGGATTTTCGACTGGAAAGGCCCGTTTCCGAAGTGATTTCCGGCCAAGCCCGCACTTTCGGAACTGTTTTTGAGGGAGCCTGTAATCGCTTGATTTATAGTGTATGACGGGCGTTTGAGTTGTATGAACCGAATAAAAGCACAGTCCATGTTTCATCCCGAATGGAGCTACCAGGCAGTGATCTATGAAATGAACGTGCGTCAGTTGACGCCGGAGGGTACGTTGCGCGCCGCCGCGGCGAAACTCTCTTTTCTGAAGGCGATGGGAGTTGATGCGGTGTGGCTGATGCCGATCTATCCGATCGGTCGGGAGTCGCGGAAGGGGACCCTGGGGTCTTACTATTCGATCCGCGACTATTGTGCGGTGAATCCGGAACTGGGGACGATGTCGGATTTCGATTCGTTTGTTTCGGAGGCTCACCGCCTGGGCCTGAAGGTGTTGCTCGACTGGGTGGCGAATCATACGGCGCGGGATGCGCGCTGGCTTTCGGAGAAGCCGGCCGTATGGTACGAGCGGGATGCTTCGGGTGCGGCCGTAGTTCCGTGGGACTGGACCGACACGGCGAAACTCAACTACGGGGAACCTGCGGTGTGGGATGGCCAGGCTTCGGCGATGGAGTTCTGGGTCCGGGATCACGGTGTGGACGGATTCCGTTGCGACATGGCGATGCTGGTCCCGGTGGAGTTCTGGAACCAGACGGCCCGTCGGCTTCGGGCCCTGAAGCCGGATCTGTTTCTTCTGGCCGAGGCCGAGGAGACGAACCTCTTCGACGAGGGGGCCTTCGATGCCTGCTATGCTTGGGAGATGCACCACCTGCTGAACGACGTTGCACAGCAGCGGACCCGGGTTACGGCGCTGCGCGACTATCTCTACGCCGACCGGGACCGTTACCCGGAGTGGGCATACCGGCTGACGTTTACGTCGAACCATGATGAGAATTCGTGGAACGGCACGGAGTTTTCGCGCATGGGCGCGGCCCGGGAGGCTCTGACGCTCTTCACGTTCGTGGTTCCCCGGGGTTTGCCTTTGATCTATACGGGCCAGGAGATCGGTTACGACCATTCGTTTTCGTTTTTCGATCGGGATCCGATCCCGTCCGATCTCTACCGGGCGAACGACAGCACGGCGTTCTACCGCCGTCTGTGCACGCTGCGGCACACCCATCCGGCTCTGGCTTCCGGGGGGCGCGGGGGGACGTGGGTCGAGATCCGCAACAACGCGGAGGATTGCCTGATGATCCTGGTCCGGGAGGTTTCAGGCCGTCGGGTGCTTGCGGTGATGAATCTCTCGCCGTACGGGATCCATGCCGAATACGGCACGGGCATCTATGCGGGGCGGTACACCGATGGCCTGACGGGGCTTGCGTATGAACTCACCTCTCGGGTTGAGGAGGACATGGCACCGTGGAGTTATCGGATTTTGGCGCAATAAGGCGCTCCGAGAGGAATACAATTGCAATTTTTTTTCTATTTTTGCGAAAGTGTCGGTCGTATCGGACGATGCCGGGCATGGTGTCCTGTGTTGTCGGGTGCTTGACGGGCGGTTCCGTACATCCTTCCTGTGAATCGGGAGGGGTGGAAGGGGAGTCCCGGAGATCGGAGACCGGACACGTTGGATCTGGAGCGGAGCGGATGCGGGAAGGAATCGGACGCCAATGGGTCCGGAGATGTTGATTTTTTCATGAACGGAAGGGTCGGAAATACCAAACATCTTAATCTATATCGTATGAAAAAAGTTTGCATTCTGGTGGGTCTTTTGCTGGCCGTGACGGGCGTTTGGGCTCAGGAGCAGGGCGAGGATACGGTCCGACGGCTGGATTCCCTGCAGCGGGTTGTGAATCAGTTGACATCGAACGTGGAGAGCCTCGAACAGGAGGATATGAATCAGGCGGTCTGGAAGGACCGTGCGAAGTATTTCAACATCGGTTATGTGAATCAGACCCTGACGGACAAGACCTTCGGGGGAGAGATCAAGAGTGATTTCGGCGTATCGCTGAGCAACGGTAAAACCTACTATCTGCACAAGAAGCCGATCGTGGGGATGATCAAGTTCGGTCTGGACTTCTCGTGGATGGACATCAACTATGCGAAATCGACGCTGGAGAGCATCGACGGAGATACGGGAGAGGTCTATTCGTCGGCCATGCACCAGGCGGAGATCGGTATGCAGGTTGGTCCGTCGCTGACGATCAATCCGGTTCATCATCTGAAGGTGAGCGGTTATTTCCGGGTTACGCCCTCCTATTCGCTGCTGTATATGGACGAGACGGTCCACCATCACTATGTGACGGTGCTGAATGCGGGATGTGCGGTTGCATGGAAAGCCATATCGCTGGGCGTGGAATGGCGCTGGGGGTCGGCGACGTACGACGGTCTGACGTTCGACGAGTCGGCCTTTGACGAGGACTCTTTCGATGAGTCGGAGGATCCCTCGATGGGCGACGTGATGGACCAACTGTCGGCTCCGGAGCGCAAGCTCAAGACCAGTTCGGTGCGATTCTATATCGGCTTCCGCTTCTGACGGGACATCCTTGAGAAGAGATGGAACGGTCCGCAGGCTCTGCGGACCGTTTTTTTGCGTTCCGGGGCTTCCCGGATCTGCTCCGGGCCTTGCGGCGATCGGATATTTTCCTATCTTTGCCCCGAAGTTACGGCTATGAAAAGAATCTTCCTTATCGGCATCCTGCTTGTTGCGGCGCTCGGGACGGTTTCGGCCCGGGCCTGGCGTACAGGGGATATTCCGAACGTACAGCTGCAGGATTCCCGGCGCTATGTTTCGAATCCCGACGGCATCCTCTCCGCGGAGGCGACCCTCCGGATCGATTCGATCTGCGGTTCGTTGCGGACCCGGGGATTGGCTCAGGTCGCGGTGGTTGCCGTGGATGACATTGCGGGCGGGGATCCCTTCTCGTTTGCAATCGAACTGTTCCGGGCGTGGGGCGTGGGCTCTGCGCGGAGCAACAACGGACTGGGCATCCTGCTGGTCAAGGATCTGCGTGAGATCCGCTTCGTTACGGGCGGCGGGCTCGAAGGAATCCTTCCCGATGCCCTGTGCAAACGGATCCAGATGCAGCGGATGCTTCCTTTTTTCCGGGAAGGGGATTACAGCGCGGGGATGGTTGCAGGCGTAGAGGCTGCCGCGACGGTGCTCGAAGGGGGAGAACCGGATCTGAGCGGTGAGGAGGATCTTCCGTGGTGGGCGATTCTGGCGCTTGTGGGAAGTGTCTTTGTCGTGCTGCCGCTGCTGCTGTGGCTGGGCAACCGTTACGGGCGGCACCGGTGCCCGAATTGCGGGAAACACACCTTGAAACAGGTCTCGCAACGGACCCTGGATGTGACCCCGGAGTATCGGCTCGAGGAGTGTGAATATGTCTGTCGGCATTGCGGCAAACGTTTCCGCCGTCGGCTCCGCAGCTACCGGAACGACCGTTTCGGCGGCGGTGGCGGCGGTATGATCATCGGCGGCGGCGGTTTTGGCGGGGGCCTGGGCGGCGGTTCGTTCGGCGGCGGTTTCGGGGGCGGTTCGTTCGGCGGAGGCGGAGCGGGTTCGCGGTGGTGATCCCGGCGGGTCTCGTCCCGGGAACCGCGGCTCAATGATTCGATGGAACGTATATATTAAATCTAAATCAAGGAATAGAACGATGAAAAAGTGGATTTGGATCGGCGTTGTCGCCGTTGTTGCGATTTTCTTTTATGCGAGCTATAACGGCCTGGTGGGCAAGGAGGAGCGTGTCCGGAGTGCCTGGTCGAACGTGGAGACGCAGTACCAGCGGCGTGCGGACCTGATTCCGAACCTGGTGAATACGGTCAAGGGCTATGCGTCGCACGAGACGCAGACGCTGCAGGCGGTGACCGAGGCGCGGACGCGGGCCACGTCGATCAACCTTTCGGCCGAGGATCTGACTCCGGAACGGCTGGCCGAGTACCAGCAGGCACAGGCGGGGGTTCGTTCGGCCCTGGGTCGCCTGATCGCCGTTGCGGAG
The DNA here is from genome assembly GCA_944320625.1 of uncultured Alistipes sp. Taxonomy (GTDB): domain Bacteria; phylum Bacteroidota; class Bacteroidia; order Bacteroidales; family Rikenellaceae; genus Alistipes. The sequence continues at coordinate 6,675 of CALUIG010000050.1, read as the reverse complement.
AACTATCCGGATCTGAAGGCGAACCAGAATTTTCTGGAGTTGCAGGCGCAGCTCGAAGGGACGGAAAACCGGATTTCGGTAGCGCGCCAGGACTTCAACCGGGCAGCCGAGACGTATAACCGTACGGTTCGGCGTTTTCCGACAAATCTGGTAGCAGGTCTGTTCGGTTTTGAGCGCAAGCCCTATTTCGAGGCTGCGGAGGGCAGCGAGGCTGTTCCGACGGTGCAGTTCTGAGATGCTCTCCGAACGAACCCGCGGCTACGTCCTGGGGGCGATTGCCGCTGTCAGTTACGGATTGAATCCGCTCTTTGCCCTTCCCCTCTACGGAGCGGGCCTGGGAGCGGATTCGGTGCTTTTTTACCGCTATGTGCTGGCGGTTGTGATGCTGGGGGGTCTGATGCTTGTGCGTCGGCAGTCGTTTGCGTTGTCGCGGCGGGACCTTGTGCCGTTGGCGGGAATGGGGCTTCTCTTTTCGGTGTCGTCGCTGACGCTTTTCGAGAGCTACAACTACATGGATGCGGGGATTGCCTCGACGCTGCTTTTTGTCTATCCGGTGCTGGTGGCTGTGATCATGGCGGTGTTTTTCCACGAACGGATGACCTTCTCGACGACCCTCTCGATCGCACTGGCCTGTACGGGAATCTCGCTGCTCTACAAGGGCGGGGACGGCGCGACGCTCAACCTGACGGGAGTCCTGCTGGTCTTCCTCTCGTCGCTGTCGTATGCGATCTACATCGTGGGGATCAACCGCTCGTCGCTGAAGAGCCTTCCGACCGAGAAACTGACCTTCTACAGCCTGCTTTTCGGATCCCTGGTCTATGTTGTTCGGCTGCGGGGCTGCACGGATTTGCAGGCGATTCCGTCGGCCGTCTTGTGGATCAATGCGGTTTCGCTGGCATTGTTCCCGACGATCATCTCGCTGGTGACGATGGCTGGAGCAATCCGGCGGATCGGCTCCACGCCGACGGCCATTCTCGGGGCGCTGGAGCCTGTGACGGCCCTGTTTTTCGGGGTTCTGGTCTTCGGTGAGGCCTTCACGCTGCGCATCGGCACGGGGGTCCTGCTGATTCTGGTTGCCGTGACGCTGATCATTGCGGGGCGGTCGCTGCATATCCCCAACTCGGTGACGCACCTGGCGCATTGGATGCGACGGCCGCGCCTGCCGCGCTGGGCGGTGCGCTGGGCCTACCGGCTTCCGCTTCCGCGCCTGCACCATCGCCGTTGAAGCGCTCCAGCCTGCTGAAACAGGGCGGCCGCCGGGAATTGATCCCGACGGCCGCCCGCTCTTTCCGGGACTTTGTTACAGACGCTTCTTCTCCTCTTCGGACCCGGCTTCGACGGATTTTTTCTGGAAGGCCTTTCCGCTCTTGAAGTTCCAGGTCACGCCGAACCGGTACTGGGTCTTGCCCCAGGCCTGACTGATCTTGACCGTACGGACGAACCCGTCGCCCGCGGCACCGACCCGCTGCCCGCGGTTGAGGAGGTTGCGTGCCGAGAAGGAGAGGATGAATCGGTCGCCGAAGCGCTTCTTGATACCGGCATTCAGGAAGTGGTCGGGCATGATCCAGACGTTTCCCAGGTCGATGCGGCTCTGGTAGGAGTAGGCGAGGTCGATGAAGAAGCGGGCCGGGAGTGTGAAGGTGTTGGAGATGTTGGCGAATCCCCAGTTGAAATATTGCTGTGCGCCGTGCTGTTCGACGCGCTGTCCGCGGCGCAGGTAGGTTGCGTTGACGTTCATCTGCCACCATTTCGTCGGTTGGAAGGGGAGGTTTGCCGTGGCGTAGAAGCTCGTCGTGGTGTCGAAGTTGACCCAGGCGATGCAGAGCATGTCGGGGTCGGCGGGGTCGGCGAGCATGGTCTGCTGAATCTCGCCGTCGACGATCTGCACCCCTCCCGTGAGGGTGTACTTGTGGGCGAACACGACGGTGAGGTTCAGGTCGTTCTGGAAAGCGGGATCGAGCGAGGGGTTCCCGGTCTGATAGGTATAGTCGGAGATCTGCGACCGCTGGGGGTTGAGGCACCAGAAACGGGGCCGTTCGATCGTGCGGGCATACTGGAGGATCATCGAATAGCCTTTCTCCTGCGAGAGGGCATAGGATATGTTGGCGTTGGGGAAGAGCGAGAAGTAATCCTGGCGCACGTCACCCCCTTTTCCGTGTGTATGGGTGTATTCTCCGCGCAGCCCGGCCACGAGGCTCCAGCGCCCGAGCTGTGCCGAGGCGGTGGCATAGGCTGCGGCGATATTTTCGGTATAGTTGACCGTATAGCTCTGCTCCTCGTTGCGCAGCCACTCCCCGGCGTTCCGGTATTCGTAGAGGGCCTTGTTGTGCATGTCGTTGAAGGTGTATTTGGCTCCGGCCTTCAGGGTCCAGCGGGGAGAGACGTGTTTTTCGAGGGCGAGGGTCGCGGTTGCCACGTTGTAGATGCTCGTGGCGGCATCGCGGTAGACCGAGTCGATGTCGGCGGCTCCGGGGGTGGTGATCCGGCTGGAGTTGTCGTTCCCGGAGTCGGAGTCGCGGCGGGTATAGTCGGCCAGGAGCTTGAGGGTCGATCCGAGGGTGTCTAACTTGTGGATGTAGTTGAACGTCGCGGTGTAGTTGTTTCCGTAGTCGTGGTTGTCGAACCGGCTGCGGGTGTTGGTGGTCAGCAGCTCGTCGCCCAAGTCGGTCGAGGTGTCGGTGGGACCCCACGAACCGTTCCGCCAGTATTCGAATTCGGCTCCGAGGCTGTTTTTGTCGTCGATTTCGAAGACGCTTCCGGCATTGATTCCGTAGTTGCGGCGGTTGCTCGTGGCTTCGGAACGGGCCTTCAGGCTCTTGTCCGTGGCGTTGTAGGCGGTGTTTTCGTCGGAGAGCATCGTGTTTTTCCCCAGGAATCCCCAGGCCGAGGCGTAGACGTCGATGCGTCCGGAGTGGAGGTTGATGTTGGCTGAGGGGTTGTACGTATTGGTGTAGTCGCTTTGGGAGGTTGAGAAGGCGACGGAACCGTTGAGTCCGTTTTCGCGTCGTTTCTTGAGGGTGATTCGGATGATGCCGCCCGAGGAGTCGGCGTCGTAGTCGGCGCCGGTCGTGGGCACGACCTCGATTTTCTGAATCTCCTCGGCGCGGAGCGAGCGCAGGTAGGTGAGGAGTTGTTCGTTGTCCATGCGGAGTTCCCGGTCGTTGATGTAGACTTTTGAACCGCTTTTTCCGTTGATGGAGATCTTTTCGCCGTCGATCCAGACACCGGGGGCGTGTTCGAGGAGTTCGATTCCGTCCTTTCCGATGGCGGCGGGGGCGTTTGCGACGTCGACGACGAAACGGTCGGCCTCGCGCCGTACGAGCTGGGCCGCGACGACGACGCTTTCGATCCGTGTCGAGGAGTTGCGCATGACGAAATCTCCCAGGTCGTTGTCCGTTTCGACGCGGACCTCTTTTCGGACGGGGTCGAGACCGAGGTACTGGATCTGGAGGGTGTAGTCACCGGGCGAGACCTTCAGTTCGAAGCGGCCATCGGCATCGGTAGCCATTCCGACGATCTGTTCATTTCCTTTGAGGAGGACGACTGTTGCGTATTCGACGGGTTTGCCCTGTTCGTCTACGACGCGCCCGGTTGCGGGGCAGAGTCTTGCGGCGAAGCCCTGGGAGATTCCGGCGAGGAGCAGGGCGGCCTGGAGGATCCACTTTTTTACGGCGTATGGGCTGAGATTCGGCATGGTCGGTTGTTTATTTTACATCGCAAAGATATGTAAAAATATTTATACTTTGCAATGCATAGTACTTTAATTTTCAAAAAAAAGTTTTCACCTATGTATAAAAGGGGAGCGGCGTGAAAATTTTGTTGAAAAATCGGCGTGGAGAGGGGTAGGAAACCCGGGAAATAATGATTAAATTTGCAGAATGATTGGATTTTCGGCCCATTGCTGGGCGGCCGGGGTCCGCAAACAACCGCCTTATGTTGAGCGCATTGTATTATGTGTTTCTGGTGTTGCTGTGCACCGTGTTCATGATTTTGTCGGCCGTTGCGCTGGTTGTGTGCTATCCGTTCGACCGGGGTCGGCGTACGGTGCACGAACTCTCGCGCATTCTGGTACGGATTTTTTTCTTCATTCCGTTACGTTGGCGGCAGCGGGTCGAGGGTCGGGAGCAGATCGACCGCACCCGGCAGTACGTGATCGTGATCAACCACAATACGGTGATCGACATTCCGACGCTCTACTACCTTCCGCTCAATTTCCGGTGGGTTTCGAAACGGGAGGTCTTCAAGGTTCCGTTTTTCGGACAGTACCTGGTCCTCCACGGTGACATCTGCATCGACCGGGGCCGGGCGGCCGAAGCGCTGGAACAGATGGTCCGCAAGGGGAAGATGTGGATCGGGCGCGGGGCGTCGATTGCGATTTTCCCGGAGGGCACGCGCTCGAAGGACGGGGAGATCCACCGCTTCAAGGCCGGAGCGTTCACTTTGGCGCGGGAGGCGGGCGTTCCGATCCTTCCGGTGGTGCTGGACGGCACGCGGACGCTGATCCGGAAGAACTTCATGTTCAACTGGGGCAACCGGATCACGATCCGGGTTCTGCCTCCGATTCCGGCGGAGCGGGTTGCGGCGACGGAGCCGCACGAACTGATGACGGAGGTGCACGATGCGATGTGCGCGGCGTTGGCCGACATGCGGAAGAAGCGATAGACTTATGGCAGATTTACTCAATACGAACACGAACAATTACGACGACGATGCGATCCGCACGCTGTCGCCTCGGGAGCATGTACGGCTGCGTCCGGGGATGTATATCGGCAAGCTGGGCGACGGTTCGCAGGCCGACGACGGCATTTACGTGCTGATCAAGGAGGTGACGGACAACTCGATCGACGAATACATCATGGGCGCGGGCCGCCAGATCGAGATCACGATCGAGGATAACGAGGTGACGGTGCGCGACTACGGTCGAGGCATTCCGCTGAAGTCGCTGTCGGCCGCGGTTTCGGAGATGAACACGGGCGGCAAGTACGGCGGTACGGCATTCAAGAAGACGGTGGGTCTGAACGGCGTGGGAGTCAAGGCGGTGAATTACCTGTCGAGCCGTTTTTCGGCCCGTTCGGTGCGGGACGGCGAGGCCCATACGGTCTATTTCGAGAAGGGGATCGAGCAGAGCGACCGGTGGGAAAGCGGTCTGACGGAAAAGAACGGTACGGAGATCCGCTTCCGGGTTGACGAGGAGATTTTCGGCCACTACTCCTACAACCTGGAGTATGTCGAGCAGCTGGTCCGGAACTACACCTACCTGAACCGGGGTCTGACGATCCGCTTCAACGGACAGTCCTATACGTCGAAAAACGGCCTGCTGGACCTGCTGAACGAGAACATGTCCGAGGAGCCGCTCTACGCTCCGATCCACCTTTCGGGCGACGACATCGAGGTGGTGATCGCCCACGGTGCGGGCTACGGTGAGAGTTACTATTCGTTCGTCAACGGGCAGTACACCTCGCAGGGGGGAACTCACCAGGCGGCCTTCCGCGAGGCGATCGTGAAGACGGTCAAGGAGTTCTACCACAAGGACTACGATCCTTCGGACATCCGCACTTCGATTCTTGCGGCGATTTCGGTGAAGGTCACCGATCCGGTTTTCGAGTCTCAGACGAAGATCAAGTTGGGCTCGAAGGAGATCGAGCCGGGGGTTTCGATGCGTAATTTCGTGGTGGACTTCCTGGGCAAGCACCTGGACGACTACCTGCATAAGCATCCGGAGACGGCGCAGATCCTGCAAAAGAAGATCGTCGAGAACGAGAAGGAGCGGAAGGCGATCTCGGGAGTGCAGAAGAAGGCGCGTGAGACGGCCAAGAAGGTGTCGTTGAACAACCGCAAGCTGCGCGACTGCAAGATCCACCGCACGGACAAGAACGAACTGGCCGAGGAGTCGATGATCTTCATCACGGAGGGTAATTCGGCCTCGGGTTCGATCACCAAGAGCCGCGACGTGCGTACGCAGGCGGTCTTCTCGCTGCGGGGCAAGCCGCTGAACTGCTTCGGGCTGACGAAGAAGGTGGTCTACGAGAACGAAGAGTTCAACCTGCTGCAGGCGGCGCTGAACATCGAGGAGGACATGGACAACCTGCGCTACAACAAGGTGGTCATAGCGACGGATGCCGATGTCGACGGCATGCACATCCGGCTGCTGATGATGACCTTTTTCCTGCAGTTCTTCCCGGACGTGATCCGCCAGGGACACCTGTTCGTGCTGCAGACGCCGCTGTTCCGGGTCCGGAACAAGAAGGAGACGCTCTACTGCTATTCGGAGGAGGAGCGGTTGAAGGCGATTGCAAAACTGGGTGCGAATGCGGAGATCACGCGCTTCAAGGGTCTGGGCGAAATCTCCCCGGATGAATTCCGGGAGTTCATCGGCGAAAACATGCGGCTGGACAAGGTGCGCATCACGAAGGACGACCCGATCCACGACCTGCTGGAGTTCTACATGGGCAAGAACACCTACGAACGGCAGGGTTTCATCATCGACAACCTGCGCATCGAGGAGGACCTCGTGGAGCAGGATCTGAAAATCAGCTAAGGAACTATGGCAAAGAACAACGATAGAGACGATCTGATTCCGGAGGAGGCGTTCGACGGGGATGCCTCGACCCCGGGTGCGGCGGACGATGTGCGGGGCGATATGGCGGACGAGACGGTGGACGAGATGGCGGACGA
>CALUIG010000049.1 GCA_944320625.1 uncultured Alistipes sp. | reverse complement strand
CCCCCCCCTCCAAAAAAACGGCCCTGCCCGAAGGCAGGAGCCGTTTTTCACACGTTCGAATCCCGAGGCTGTTACTTTCCGAGCCCCATCCGTTCGATCAGCGCCCGGGTCTCGGGCTTGTGACCGCGGAAGCGTACGTAGAGCTCCATGGGATGTTCCGTACCGCCCTTCGAGAGAATGTTCTCACGGAACGACGTCGCAACCTCCTGGTTGAAGATTCCCTTCTCCTTGAAGAGCGAGAAGGCATCGGCATCCAACACCTCGGCCCACTTGTAGCCATAATATCCGGCAGCATAACCTCCGGAGAAGATGTGCCCGAACGAAGGAGCCATCGCCGTACCGGCCACGACGGGCAGGACCTGCGTGGAAGCCATCGACTCCACCTCGAAGGCCTCGACATCCCCCTCGAAGGGTTCGGTCAGCGTATGCCAGGCCATGTCCGTGAACCCGAACGACAACTGCCGCACGTTGGCGTAAGCCGCCAGATAGTTCTGTGCGGCGACAATCCGTTCGACGATCTCCGCGGGAATCTTCTCGCCGGTCTGGTAGTGCACGGCCCACAGGTCGAGGTACTCCTTCTCGGTGGACCAGTTCTCCATGATCTGCGACGGAAGCTCCACAAAGTCGCGGTAGACGCTCGTTCCGGTCAGCGACTCGTACCGGCCCTCGCCGAGCATGCCGTGCAGCGAGTGTCCGAACTCATGCAGGAAGGTCTCGAACTCGTCGAAGGTCAGCAGCGAGGGGGTCGTGGCCGTCGGCTTGGTGAAGTTCATCACGAGCGACACCAGCGGTCGGGTCTCCACCCCGTCCACGACCTTCGCACCGCGGAATTCGGTCATCCAGGCTCCCGAGCGCTTCGAGGCCCGCGGGAAGAAGTCCAGATAAAGCACCGCCAGGAAACGTCCGTCCCGGTCCGTGACGTCGTAGGCCGTCACGTCGGGATGGTAGACATCAACCTGCGTATCGGGCGTGAAGTTCAGCCCGTAGAGTTTGTTGGCCAGCAGGAAGACACCCTTCTTGACGTTTTCGAGTTCGAGGTAGGGCTTCACCAGTTCGTCATTCAACGCATACTTCTCATTCTTGTACTTCTCGCTGTAATAGGCCCAGTCCCAGGGCATCAGTTCGCCCTGGAAACCGAGCGAGGCGGCGTACTCGCTCACCGTGCGGTAATCGGCATCGGCCCACGATTTCGTAGCCGTGAGGAGCTCGTCGAGGAACTGTTCGACGGTTGCCGTACTCCCGGCCATGCGCTCCTCCAGCACATAGTCGGCGTAGCATTTGTAACCCAACAGGTTGGCGATCTTCAACCGCGTGTTGGCGATCTTCTTCACGATCTCCGTGTTGTCGAACTCCCCGCCCAGGGCGCGCGAGCCGTTCGCACGCCACAACTGCTCCTTGAGCTTGCGGTTCGTGGAGTAGGTCATGAAGGGGAGGTAGCTCGGATACTGGAGCGTCACGGTCCAGCCCTTCTCGCCGCGGGCGGCGGCCTCGGCAGCCATGCCCTCCTTCACGAAGCCCGGCAGTTCGGCCACGACCTTCGGGTCGGTGATGCGGAGCGTGAAGGCGTTGGTGGCGGCCAGCGAATTCTGCCCGAACTGCAGCGTCAGGGCCGAGAGGTCGGAGGTGTACTCCCGGTAGAGTTTCTTATCGGCCTCGGAGAGCGCCGCACCGTTGCGTGCGAAGCTCTTGTAGGTCTTTTCGAGCAGCATCCGGTCCTCCTGCTTGAGACGCCCCGGATGCTCGTAGACGGCCTTTACCCGGGCGAAGAGCTTTTCGTTGAGCGAGATGTCGTTGGCCAGTTCGGTCAGTTTGGGCTGCACGCGCAGGGCGATCTCCTGCATTTCGTCCGAGGTGTCGGCTTCCAGCAGGTTGAAGAAGACCCCCTCGATGCGGGAGAGCAGCGAACCGCTGCGTTCGAGGGCGACGATCGTATTGACGAAGGTCGGCTTCCTGGGATTCCCGACGATCGCCTCGATCTCGGCCCGCGAGCAGGCGATGGCGGCATCGAAGGCCGGTTCGTAATGTCGGAGTTCGATTTTCGAGAAGGGCGGCGTGGCGTACGGGGTCTCCCACGGTGCCAGCAGCGGGTTCGAAAGATCGAGTTCGGGCAGTTGCGCCCGGGGGATTGAATTGTCGGCGCAGCCTGCCGCCATAGCGGAAAGTGCCATGATCAGAATTGCTTTTTTCATAAACGGGTTTCTTGGATTTTCGGTTTCTTCATGCGGGCCGGGGTCGTCAGTTTTCCGACACGGCCCTGGCCGGAATTTCGTCGACGGGGGCAGGAGCCCCGGCCAGCGAATCCACAGGTTCGGGATCGGTCCAGAGTCCACGACTGCGCAGCATGGGGCGCTTGTCGGGATCCTTTCCGCGGAAATCGCGGTAGAGGGTCATTCCGTCGGCCGAGCCGCCCCGGGCCAGCACCTTGCGGCGGAAGTCGTCGGCGATGCGCTTGTTGAACAGGTCGCCGCTCTCGCGGAAGGCCTCGAAGACATCCTTGTCCAGCACCGCAGCCCACGTATAGAAGTAGTATCCGGCCGAATAGCCGCCGTCGAAGATGTGCGAGAAGTAGGGATAACGGTAACGCGGTTCGATCTGCGGAATGAGACCGCGCTTTTCGAAGAGCGCCTCACGCTCGAAGGCCATGGGATCGAACGGCGCATACTCGGTCAGCGAGTGGATGTCCATATCGGAGAGCGACGCGGCGATAAGCTCCGTGGTCATGAAGCCCTGGTTGAAGAGACGGCTGTTGCGGAGTTTGTCGACCAGGTATTTGGGAATCACGTCATTCGAACGGTAATGCACGGCATACTGCTTCAGCATCTCGGGTTCGAAGGCCCAGTTTTCCATCAGCTGCGAGGGGAGTTCGACGAAATCGCCCTCGACCTCGGACAATCCGCGATACCGGACATCGTGGAAAAGGAAGTGCAGGGCATGTCCGAATTCATGGAAGAGCGTCTCGGCCTCGTCGAGGGTCAGCAGCGCGGGGGTATTGGACGTCGGGCGGGTGAAGTTGCAGACGATCGATACCACGGGAGCCACACGCTTCCCCTCCTCATAGGTCTGCTCGACGTAGTTGCCGCACCATGCACCCTGGCTCTTGCCGTCGCGGGGGAAGAAGTCGAAATAGAGGATTCCGAGATGGGATTCGTCGGCATCGAGCACCTCGTAGGCCACGGCTTCGGGGTGGTAGAGCGGCACGACGACGGGCCGGAAGGTAATACCGTAGAGGCGGTTTGCGAGGAAGAAGATGCCGCTCTGGACATTCTCCAGCGAGAAATAGGGGCGCAGCATCTCCTCGTCGAGCGCATATTTCTGCTTGCGCAGCTTCTCGGCGTAGTACCACCAGTCCCACGAGGCAAACTCCCCGTCGGGAACATCCCTGCGGAAGAGTTTCTCCATCTCGGAGAGTTCCTCCCGGGCCCGGTCGAGGGCCGGGGTCCAGATCTCGTCGAGCAGCCCGTAGACGGCATCGGTCGTACGGGCCATCTCGTCATCGACGACATAGGCCGCATAGGAGGGGTATCCGAGCAGATGGGCCTTCTCCGTGCGCAGGCGGATGAAGTCATTGATCAGCTCTTTGTTGTCGAACTCGTCGCCGTTGTTGCAGCGGTCGAGATAGGCCTTGTAGATCTCCTCGCGCCGTTCGCGTTTCGAGGAGTAGGTCAGGAAGGGGATCAGGCTCGGTTTCTGAAGCGTGAAGGCATACTTGTCCTTCTTGCCCAACTGGGCGGCCTTTTCCCGGGCCAGGTCGCGGACATTGGCCGGGAGTCCGTCCAGTTCGTTCGAGGAGAGCATCAACACGTAATTGTTGTTTTCGGCGCGGATGTTGTTCCCGAACTTCACGGCCGCGAGCGACAACTCGCCGTTGATCTCCTTCAGGCGGGCCTTCTGTGCGTCGTCGAGCAGCGCCCCGGCCCGGACGAACATCCGGTAGGTCTTTTCGAGCAGCCGCATCTGTTCGGCATCGAGGTCGAGCGTCGCGCGACGGTCGTAGACCTCCTTCACCCGGGCGAAGAGCTTCTCATTGAGGCGGATCTTGTCGGCGTGTGCGGCCAGCAGCGGCGCCACCTCGACCTGGAGCTTCTCCAGTTCGGGCGTGTTCTCCGCCGCGCAGAGCATCTCGAAGATCAGGCTCACCTGGGCAAGCATCTTTCCGGAGTTGTCGTAGGCGAGGATAACGTTCTCGAACGTCGCCTCGTCGTTGTTCGACGTGATGGCGTCGATTTCGGCGTCGTGGAGCGACATGCCGCGCTCCAGGGCCGGGAGGAAGTGTTCGGGAGCAATCCGGTCGAAAGGCGGCACACCATAGGGAGTGTTCCACTCAACGAAGAAGGGATTTTCGCCCGTCCGCTTCTCGGATTTGCAGCAAACGAGTGTCATGGCCAGAAAAAGCGTCAATAAACCGATGATACGTTTCATGGATCGTGTTATTTTATGTAACTTTGCGGGCCGCAAGCCCGGCTCCGGATCAGACCCCCGCAGGGAGGCCCCGGGGAGAATCCGACAAGGGGTCTCACCCGTTCCGCTCCGGCATCCGGCTCGGGCAAGACAAAGGTACAACAAAATTCCGTAAATCAAACAGGAGAACCTCATGCAACTCTTCTATGCCCCGGATCTCCAGCCGCCCCTCCACACGCTCGACGAGGAGGAGTCGAAACACTGCATCCGCGTCTTGCGGCTCGGATGCGGCGCGACGATCCACCTGACCGACGGCCGGGGGAACCTCTACCGCGCGGAGATCACCGATGCAAATCCCCGGCACTGTACCGTGCGGATCGTCGAGACACAGTCCGAATTCGAACGGATGCCCTACGCCCTGACGATGGGCGTGGCCCCGACGAAGAATCCGGAACGTTTCGAGTGGTTTCTGGAGAAGGCCACAGAGGTGGGGGTCACGGAGATCGTCCCGCTGGAGACGGTGCACAGCGAACGGCGGAGCTTCAAGCCCCAGCGGGGCGAGAAGGTGATCACCGCGGCGATGAAACAGTCGCTGAAGGCCTACCGCCCGACGCTGCATGCACTCACGCCGCTGCGGGAAATCGTCGCACAGCCCTTCGCCGGACGACGGATGATCGCCCACTGCGCCCCGGCCCGGACGCCGGGCGGGAAGGCATACCTGGCCGATACGCTCCGCCGCGGCGAGGCGGTCCAGATCCTCATCGGCCCCGAAGGCGACTTCTCGCCCGAGGAGATCGACTTCGCCTTGGCACACGGCTTCGAGGAGATTACCCTGGGACCCCAGCGCCTGCGCACCGAAACGGCAGCCGTGGTGGCCACGGTGATGGCCGCTACGGTCAACGGCCCGAAACGGGAGACGGAGTGAAACGAACCGAGCATTTTCCGGAACATCACAAGACATACAGACATGCTATTTCTCTACACGCTACTGTTCCTCGTCCTCATTGCCGCCGCGATCTTCGCGGCGCCGCTGCGTGCGAAGGTCTGGACGGCCCTGGCGCTGACCGGAGCCGGAGCCCTCGCGGCATCGGTGCGGGCCCTCGGCGTCCTGGCCGGATCCACCCCCGAGGTGTTGTGGAGGGTTTCCGCCACGCCCTTCGGCGGCGACACGGGGTCGATGGACCCGCTGTCGGCACTCTTCGTGGTGCTGATCTCAATCGGTGCCGTGGCCTCGGTGCTCTACTCGCGGGGCTACCTGGCCCATACCCTCGCCTCGAAATCCCCGGCCCACGTCTCGCTGCACTACACCTCGCTCACCGTGATGTGCTACGCCATGCTGGGCGTGGTCTGCTCCGACGGCGGCTTCTCGTTCCTCTTCTTCTGGGAACTGATGACCGTGGCGTCGTTCCTGCTAATCCTCTACGACGCCCAGCGGCGTGAGGTGAGCCGTGCGGCCCTGGCCTATCTGATCATGATGCACATCGGCTTCGTGCTGCTGGTCGTGGGCTTCGTACGCCTCGACGCCGCCTGCGGAAGCGCCACGTTCGATGCCCTGGGCGCCTATTTCCACGCCCAGAACCCCCTGCCGCTCTTCCTGGTCTTCCTCGCCGGATTCGGCATGAAGGCCGGCATGTTCCCGATGCACGTCTGGCTCCCCGAAGCGCACCCCGCAGCCCCGTCGCACGTCTCGGCACTGATGTCGGGCGTAATGATCAAGACGGGCGTCTACGGCATCCTGCGCACCACGGCGGCCCTGGGCGACCTGCCCGTACTGCATACGGCCGGGGTGATCCTCCTCGTGCTGGGGATCGTCACCGGGGTGTGGGGCGTACTGCTGGCCGCGACGCAGAACGACGTAAAGCGGCTCCTGGCCTACTCCTCGATCGAAAACATCGGAGTGATCCTCCTCGCGCTGGGCGTCGCGGCCCTCGGCAAATCCTCCGGCAACCAACTGGTCGCCCTCTGCGGTATCGCCGGAGCATTGCTCCACACGCTCAACCATTCGTTCTTCAAGTCGCTGCTCTTTTTCGGAGCCGGCAACATCCTCTCGCAGGTGCACACCACCTCGCTCGATGCGCTGGGCGGACTCTCGAAGCACATGCCGCTGACGTCGATCCTCTTCCTGACGGGTACGGCCGCCATCTGCGCCCTGCCGCCGCTGAACGGGTTCATCTCGGAACTGCTCATCTACCTCGGGCTCTTCGACGGGATCGCTTCGGGAAGCGGCATGCTTGCCTCGGCGGCCGGACTGGCAGCCCTGGCACTGATCGGGGGCGTAGTGGTGCTGGCCTTCACCAAACTCTACGGAACGGTCTTCCTCGGCGCACCCCGCTCGCACGAGGTGGCCGAAGCCTCCGAGGTCGACAACCTGCGCATCGCCGCGATGGCGCTTCCGCTGGCCGGGATTCTCTTCGTGGGCCTCTTCCCCGAAACGGCCGTCGCGGGGGTGACGCGCGCCGCAGACTTCTTCCTCCGCACACCGGCCGATGCCGCCGACTGGCTGCTCAGTCCCACCCTCTCGGCCGCGGGACGCATCGCCTGGCTGCTGATCGTCATCACGGGCATCCTGCTGTGGCTGCGCAGCCGCACCCTGCGCGGACGCCGCGTAGCCGAGGGTCCGACGTGGGGCTGCGGCTTCACCTCGCCGAACGTACGGATGCAATATACGGGTGAATCCTTCTCCGAAGGATTGCAATCGATCGCCACGTCGCTCACCCAGAGCAGCGGCGAAGGCTCTCCGGTCGGCAAGGGCGAGATCTTCCCCGACGCACACCGCTTCGACATCGGACACCGCGACCGCATCGGACGTCTCTTCTCGGCGTGGTGGGTCGAGTTGCTGCGGCTGATCAACCAGCGCGTCATGCGCCTGCGCACAGGCAAGATCAACCACTACGTACTCTTCGCCCTGGCATTCCTCGTGCTGATTTTCCTGCTCTCCCTGCTCAACGTAATCTGACCATGGCACTGCTCAATACCCTGCTTCTTCTGCTGGCAGCCCTCTGTATTCCGGGGCTGATCAACCGCACGCGGGCCCTGCTTGCCGGACGCAAGGGCATCCGCTTCGCCCAGCACCTCTACGACGTCGGCCTGCTGCTGCGCAAGGGCGCCGTCTATTCCCCGACGACCTCCGTGCTGTTCCGCATGGCGCCGTCAGTCATCCTGGCCACCTCGCTGCTCGCCATGCTCTTCATCCCGGTGGGCGACCTGCGGCCGCTCGTCTCGTTCGAGGGTGATCTGGTGGCTTTCGCCTACCTGCTGGCCCTGGGACGCGGGGCGCTGATCCTTGCGGCAATGGACACCGGGAGTTCGTTCGAAGGAATGGGCGCCAGCCGCGAGGCGCTGTACGGAGCGCTGGTCGAACCGGCGCTGATGCTCACCTTCGGGACCCTGGCCCTGCTCTCGGGACACACCTCCTTTGCATCGATCTTCGAAGCCGACGCCACAGGTGACGCCAAACTGCTCATCGTCCTGCTGCTGGCCGCCTACGTGCTGACGAAGATCGTCTTCACGGAGAGCGGCCGCGTGCCGGTCGACGATCCCCGCACGCACCTCGAACTGACGATGATTCACGAAGTGATGTGCCTGGACTACTGCGGCGTGGATCTGGCCTATATCAAGATGTCGGTCTGGCTCAAGAGCGCCGCACTGTCGATGCTGGCAGCCGATGCCGTTGCGGCGGCCGTCTGTCCGCGATGGTGGTTTGCGGCACCGCTGGCCGTACTGCTCACGGGGCTCTCGGTCGGGATCGTCGAGTCGACCCAGGCCCGGAACAAACTCGTCCGCAACACCACCTTCATACTCACCATCACGGCACTGGCCGCCCTGATCTTCTTCACGGGCTACCTGCTGCGACTCAACATCGGACTCCAATGATTCTGCCGCTGATTCTGCTCTACGTCGTAACGCTCGTCTATCTCTCGATTACGGAGCGTTTCCGCAATTTCGCCTCGCTGATCGGGCT
The DNA here is from genome assembly GCA_944320625.1 of uncultured Alistipes sp. Lineage (GTDB taxonomy): Bacteria > Bacteroidota > Bacteroidia > Bacteroidales > Rikenellaceae > Alistipes. The sequence goes on along the minus strand of CALUIG010000049.1, from coordinate 6,182 downwards.
GCAAGGGTGGCTGTTGTTCGGCATCGCCATCGTCCGGCTGCACGCCGCCAACCCCGCCGAGCTGGCCTTTGTGGCGCTCGAGACCCTGCTGTTCAAGGGCATTCTGGTTCCGTGGCTGCTCTTCGCCGTGATCCGCCGCACGCGCATCAACCGCGTGAAGCGCTCCGGCTCCTCACAGTCGGGATCGCTGCTGCTCTCGCTCGTGGCCCTGGCCGTGAGCGCCTCGCTCACCTACTACATCGCCGACTCGACGATCGATCTGGTCTTCTTCGGCGTAGCTCTCTATTCGCTGCTCAGCGGTCTGATCCTCATCGTCATGCGGCGGCGAATCTTCTCCCACATGGTCGGGTTCCTGGTCATCGAGAACGGCGTGTTCCTCTTCTCGACGGCCATCGGCGTGGAGATGCCCCTGCTGATCAACTTCGCCATCCTGCTCGACATCCTCATCTCGGTGCTGATGCTGGGCATCTTCTTCACCAAGATCGACGACAAGCTCCACGCCGACGACGCCGATTCGCTGACCAACGTAAAGGACTGACGCCATGATCGCCTATCTCATCGCAAGCATTCTGATCGCCGCCACGGCCTTTGCCGTACGCCGCGAACGACAGCTCTTCCGGATCGGAATCCTCTTCTACGCCGTCCAAGCGGCTTTTGCCGGAGCAATCCTCTTCGGCGGGCTCTACGGCGAGGCCTCGACGGGCTGGTTCCGGTTCGATGCCCCGGGGACGCTGTTCTACGTCCTGCTGTGCATCGTCTCGGCCTTCGCCTACTTCCACTCGGAGGCCTACCTGCGCGACAATGACCTCGTGCAGACCCGCACCTACTCGGCCCTGGTGATGCTCCTCACGACGGCCATCACAGGGGCCTACTTCGCCTCGAATCTGGCCGTGACGTGGATCTTCCTCGAAGCCACGACGCTCTGCTCGGCGGGAATCATCTACCACCGCCGCACGGCCCAGACGCTCGAAGCGGCCTGGAAATACGTCTTCGTCTGCTCGACGGGCATCGCCATGGCCTACCTGGGGATCCTGCTGCTGGCCGCAGCCACCGACTGCGAGTCGCTCGACTACGGGGCCGTGGCGGCCGCCGCCCCGCACGGCAATGCCCTCTATCTGAAGACGGCCTTTCTGCTGATCCTCTGCGGATACAGCTGCAAGGTGGAGCTCTTTCCGCTCTACACCGTAGGTATCGACGCCAACTTCGCAGCACCGTCGCCGGCCTCGGCGCTGATCTCCACGGGACTGGTCAATGCCGGATTCCTGGCCATCTACCGCGTCTACAAGGTTCTTGCTCCGACGGAGGTCTTCGCGTGGGTGCGCTCGGTACTGCTGATCGTCGGGGTGCTGTCGCTCGTGATCGGGGCGCTCTTCCTGCGGCGCACGAACAACTACAAGCGCTTCCTCTCCTACTCCACCGTCGAGAACATGGGCATCGCCGCCATCGGGCTCGGCATCGGAGGCATCGGAGTCTGGGCCGCGGTGTTCCACGTCGTATGCCACACCTTCGTCAAGAGCAGCCTCTTCCTGCAGATGGCCGTCGTGCGGCAGGTCTACAACGGCTACCGCATCAACCGCATCGGCGACTACATCCACATCAACCGCGTGGGAGCCGTGGGACTGCTCGCCGGCATGGTCGTGCTGATGGCCTTCCCGCCCTCGCCGCTCTTCATCTCGGAGCTGCTGATCCTGCGCGAAACGATCGCCGGCGGAGCGTGGTGGCTCGTCGCGGGGATGCTGCTCCTGCTCTGCATCGTCATCTACTCGTTCTGTTCGCGCATGATCCGCCTCTGCTACCAGCCCAACCAGGACGAACTCCACCCCTCGAAGGTCGACCGGGCATTGTCGTGGTCGGCCCTCTCGCTGCTGGTCGTGGCCATGGTGCTGGGACTCTGGCAGCCGGACTTCCTGCGTGAACTGATCGACCAAATCGCAACGCTATGAACTACCTCGTAACCGACAATACCGCAGGCGCCCTCCGACTGGAGGAGATCCCCGAAATCGCCTACGCCGACTTCTACGACCTGCTGGACGGATGGCTCGCCGATCCGCGCTACCACGTAGCACACTACTTCGCCCTGCCGTCCGGCGACCGGATGCGTTTCTACTGCCTGGTGCTGGACGATGCCGAGGGGCGCGTGCTGGTCACCTCGCACGCCATGGACTACTACGACGATACGGCGCTTCCGTCACTCACGGCCCGGCATCCGCAACTGCACCCCTTCGAACGGGAGATCGCGGAACACTACGGCATCCGTTTCGACGGACAGCCGTGGCCCAAGCCGCTGCGCTTTTCCTTCGACCGTTACGACCGCCGGAGTTCGATCGACAACTACCCCTTCTACACGATGTCGGGCGGTTCGCTGCACGAGGTGAACGTGGGTCCGATCCATGCGGGGATCATCGAGCCGGGGGCGTTCCGCTTCATCTGCAACGGCGAACAGGTCCTGCACCTCGAAATCGCCCTGGGCTACCAGCACCGGGGTGTGGAGGCGGCCTTCGCCGCCACGGAGAACCGCCTGCGGCAGATGTGCCTGGCGGAAGCCGTGGCCGGAGACAGCGCCGTGGCCCACGCCACGGCCTTCGCCGAGGCGATCGAGAAGCTGACGGGCCGCGAACGCCCCGCACAGCTCGACCGGGAACGCGCCGTGGCACTGGAACTCGAACGCATGGCGATGCAGATCGCCGATACGGGGGCCCTGTCGATGGATACGGGCTACCAGTTGGGACAGGTGGCCTGCGAGGCGCTGCGCACGATGACGATCAACACCACGCAGGCGTGGTGCGGCAACCGCTTCGGGAAGGGGCTGATCCGCCCCCACGGCACGGACCATCCGCTGACGGCCGAACGGTCGGCAATGATCCGGAAAAACGTGGCTGAAATCGCCCGGCGCTACGACGAGGTGCGCCGCGACATCGAGTCGTCGCCGTCGCTGCTGGCGCGCTTCGAGCAATGCGGCGTAGTGCCGCACGAGGAGATGCGGCGTATCGGCGGCGTGGGCCAGGCGGCACGTGCCAGTGCGCTGGCGCGCGACATCCGCGCCTCACACCCGTGGGGATCGTACGGCAAATGCCTGCACCACACGCCGGTGGTCGAGGAGACGGGCGATGTGATGGCGCGCCTGACGGTGCGGAGCCGCGAGGTGGCACAGTCGGCACACTACATCGACCGGCTGCTGGAGATCTACGAACAGAAGTACGGGAAACTCGAAAATCCATGCGGCGAACCCGACTACACCACCTCGCTGACCCCTTCGTCACTCTCGTTCGGACTGGTCGAGGGGTGGCGGGGCGAGACGTGTCACGTCGTGGTGACCGATGCGGAGGGGCGTCTGGCGGCGTGCCGCATCAAGGACCCGAGTCTGCACAACTGGCTGGCTCTGGCCCTGGCCGTACGTGGCGAAGGGATCTCGGACTTCCCGATCTGCAACAAGAGCTTCAACCTCTCCTATTGCGGCCACGACCTCTGACCGGATGCCGCAAACCGACCCTTCAGACCCTTGTCCCCCGGCGGACAGGGGTCTCTTTTTTCCCGGAAGAAGGTTTCGGCGGAGGATCCGGAGGAGAGAGTGACAAAAAATCCCTGATTTCCGCAAAAAAATCCCCGCCCTGCGACGGAGAAAACCCGACCTTTGCCGGTGTAAAACCCAAACACCAGACCATCCATGAAACAACCTTACCGACTTCTTCTCCGCCTTGCGGCCGTGGTTCTCTTCGCACTTCCCGCCGCCTGCAGTTCGGACGACGGCAACACGGATTCCGATCCGGACAGCGGATCCGACCACAACGGAAGCAAACCGATCCACACGGTCATCGTGGCCCAGGACGGCACGGGCGACCATACCTCGCTCCAGGAGGCCTTCGATGCCCTGCCCGTCGACGGAGAGCCGCACATCGTACGCCTGCGCCCGGGTACCTACCAGGAGAAGGTGACCCTAACGGCCAAACATCCCCGCGTAACACTCATCGGTGACGACGCCACGACGTGCATCGTCTCCTGGGACGACTATGCAGGTCGCCTGGGCGAGAACGGCAAAGCCCTCGGGACCTCGGGAAGCCAGACCTTCCTGGTCGAGGCCGACGACTTCACGGCCTGCGAGGTCACCATCGCCAACAGCTACGTCAACAGCCAGGCGAACACCGCGACCAACGGCAAGGATACGCAAGCCGTCTCGGTACAGGTTACGGGAGACCGTGCGGCCTTCTACGAGTGCCGGATCACGGGCTACCAGGACACGTTCTACGGCCGCGGCATGGGACGCATCTACCTGCGCGACTGCTACGTCGAGGGCAATGTCGACTTCATCTTCGGCTCGTCGACGATCCTGCTGGACCACTGCACGCTGCACATGAACCGCAACAACAGCGTGGTGACAGCCCCGTCGACCCCCGCGAACCATGAGTACGGCATCGTCTGCATGGACTGCACGATCTCCTTCCCGCCGAGCAGCGAAACCGATTTCGACGGCAAGCCGTTCACCTACTTCCACCTGGGACGTTCGTGGAAGGATGCTCCGCGTGCAGTCTTTGTGCGCTGCGAGGAGCCCGCGGCGCTGAAGGCCGAGGGGTGGACCGTGATGTCATCCACGTCACCGGCCCCGGCACTCTTCGCCGAATACCGCTGCACGGGTGAAGGAGCCACGGCCGACCGCCTTGCACAGCGAGCCAACGGAGGCTGTCAACTCTCCGACCTGGAGGGTTCGAAGTACATCCCGGCCAATATCTTCGCAAAGACCAGTGCTCCGGAGAACAGTGCCGACTGGCTGCCCTCGACGCACTTCACCGATCCGGGCGAGGAGTGATCTTCGTCGTGCGCACCTGTTCCGATCCAACCGCGGGCCGGACTCCGGACAAGGGGTCCGGCCCGTGTTTTGCGTAATTCGGAGAAAAGAGTTGTACGATCCGCGGCTTTTGCGTATTTTTGCGGGATACAAAATCTGCGAACATGATTTTTCCGAAAATACGGGTCCTGCGCAGCCACGGAAGGCAGGCAATCCCGGACCTCGACGCCGTGGAGCTGACCGAGAAGTTCCGGGGACGCCCCGAACTGACCTTCACCGAGGATACCTCGGAGGCGGAACGTGCCGAGACCGTCTGCCCTACGGGAGCCTTTACGGCCGATCCGCTCACGCTCGACCTGGGGCGCTGCCTCTTCTGCGGCGAATGCGCCCGGGTGGCCCCGCGGAACGTACGCTTCACGAACGACTACCGCATCGGTTCTCCCACCCGCGAGGGACTCGTCCTGCACGCCGGTGATACCCGCGTGGCATTCGATCCGGAGCAGGTGCGGCCCGTCATCCGGCGCTGTTTCTCCCGCGCGCTGCAACTGCGCGAAGTCTCGGCCGGAGGCGACGCCTCGGTGGAGATGGAGCTCAATGCCACGGGCAATGTCAATTTCGACCTCGGACGCTTCGGCATCGGATTCACGGCCTCGCCACGCCATGCCGACGGCGTGGTGGTCTCGGGTCCGATCTCCGCGAACATGGCCGAAGCACTGGAGATCTGTTACGAGGCCGTTGCCGAGCCGAAAATTCTGGTGATGTGCGGTTCGGAGGCGTGCTCGGGAGGACTCTTTGCCGAGAGCCGGGCCATCGACCGGCGGTTTCTCGACACCCACACCCCGGACCTCTGGCTGCCCGGCGCCCCGACCCATCCGATGACCTACATCGACGGACTGCTGACCCTGCTGGGCCGCAAAAAACGCGAATAAAATAATAAAAACCGGGAAACGATGAACCGTCTGCGCACGATATTCGGCTCGTTCTTCAAGATCGGGCTCTTCACCTTCGGCGGGGGTTATGCGATGATCCCGCTGATCGAACGCGAGGTGATCGACAACCGGCAGTGGGTCGAACGCAAGGAGTTCCTCGACCTGCTGACGCTGGCCCAGTCGGTCCCGGGGCCGATCTCGCTCAACACCTCGGTCTTTGTCGGATACAAGGTCCGCGGACTGCGCGGGGCCGCCGCCGCACTGCTGGGCGTCGTGCTGCCGTCGTTCGTCATCCTGCTGGCCATCGCGCTCTTCTTCGCCGACGTGCGCCACAATCCGGTGGTCGACGCCGCCTTCAAGGGAATGCGTCCGGCGGTCGTGGCACTGATCATCGGACCGGTCATTTCGCTGGCCCGCGGCATGCACTGGTCGATGTTCGTGGTCATCGCCGCCTCGGCACTGGCCGTCTGGGG
>CALUIG010000048.1 GCA_944320625.1 uncultured Alistipes sp. | reverse complement strand
CGCCTGGCCTACCTGCCGTCGTTCAACTTCGCACCGCAGGGTTCGCTGAGCAGTTTCGACGGTGCGACCCCGACGAAAACCTACAGCATTCCGGTGTCGGCAAGCTGGCAGATCGACATCTTCAACGGGCTGACCAACGCCAAGCGCAAGGCCAAGGCACTCTATCTTCAGAGCCAGGAGTACGAACAGGCCGTCAAGACGCAGCTCATCGCCAGCGTAGCCAATCTCTACTACACGCTGCTGATGCTCGACAGCCAGTATAACGTGACCGAAGAGACTGCAGCCAAATGGCGCCAGAGTGTCGAGATGATGCGGGCCATGAAGGATGCGGGTCTGACCAACGAAGCGGCCGTGGCCCAGTACGAGGCCAATACGCTGGCCATCGAGGCTTCGCTGCACGACCTGGCCTTCCAGCGCATACAGACCGAAAACAGCCTCTGCTCGCTGCTGGGCGAGGCTCCCCACACGATCGCACGCGGCGAACTCGCGGCACAGCACATGCCCGAGACGCTGGCTGTCGGAGTGCCGTTGCAGATGCTCTCGAACCGTCCCGACATCCGTCAGGCCGAATACTCGCTCATGCAGGCCTACTATGCCACGGCCAGTGCCCGGTCGGCCCTCTATCCGTCGATCACGCTGAGCGGTACGCTCGGCTGGACCAACAGCAGCGGAATGGGGATCGTGAATCCCGGCAAACTGCTGTGGAATGCCGCCGGATCGCTCCTGCAGCCGATCTTCAACGCCAACGCAAACCGGGCCCAGGTGAAGATCGCCAAGGCCCAGCAGGAGGAGTCGCGTCTGGCCTTCCAGCAGGCCCTGCTCAATGCCGGTGCCGAGGTCAACAATGCCCTCGTACAGAGCCAGTCGGCACGTGCGAAGAGCGATCTGCGGGTGCGTCAGATCGAGGCCCTGGAGCGTGCCGTGGAGTCCACGGAACTGCTCATGCAGCACGGTACGACGACCTATCTCGAGGTATTGACCGCCCAGCAGTCTCTGCTCTCGGCCCAGTTGTCGCAGATCTCCGACCAGTTCGACGAGATTCAGGGCATCGTCAACCTCTACCAGGCTCTTGGCGGAGGTCGTGACCTGACAACCGGGGAGGAGAAGTGATGAAACGGGGAGCGACCAAGGAGGAGATCATCCGCACGACGCAGGAATTCATCTCCCGGAACGGCATCCGTGCCGTTCGGGTGGATGAGATCGCGCAGACGCTGGGGATCTCGAAACGCACCCTTTACGAACTCTTTGCGGACAAGAACGACCTGATCGGAGCGTGCCTCGATGCCATGAGACACGAGCAACAGGAACGGATCGTGGCCTGCCGCAAGCGCCGGAGCGGGAATCCGCTGCAGAAGACCGTCCGGCTGATGAACGAGTACATCGAGAATCTCTATCAGGTGGACCACAGTTTTCTGTCGGACCTGCGCCGCAAGGTGGCCTTCGCCGAGCACTACGACGAACACCGCGTATTCTGGCACAAGGAGCTGGCCCTGCTGCTCGAAATGTGCCGCAAGCAGGAGCTGCTTCTGTCGGAGATCGACGCCGAAGCGTTCGCCGATCAGCTGCTGGGCACGCTGCTCGATCTGCGGCTGAACGGCACTTCGCGGGAGGAGGTGAGCCTCTTCGGCCGTACGATCCTCCGCGGCGCGGCGACCCGCCAGGGCATTGAGCTCATCGACCGGCGTCCGTAGAGGCCCGCAGGAATCCTTCGTACAAACAACAGATGATGAAAAACTCCGCACGTTGCAACGTGCGGAGTTTTTCTTTGGGGATATTGCCGCACAGATCTTGCATTTCTTGAAATCTTTTCCTATATTTGCACCTGTCGAGCACGAAAAATCGCGGAACATGAATGCACGGAACACGGATCGGATGAATGCCGGCATGATCTCCTTCGGGATGATGATGACGATGGTCATGTGCAGCCGAGTTCGCCGGGTGTAGTTTTTTCGTGCGCAGCACCGATACGATCCGGCTTCCCGAGAAGTCGGATTTTTTCTTGAACGAATTAACTCTCAGAACAGAATGGATACCAAAAACTACCGATTCGAAACGCGCCAGATCCACGCCGGGCTCACCCCCGACGAACCCACGGGTTCGCGCGGTATCGCAATCTGGCCGACGGCGGCCTACCGCTTCCGGAGTTGCGACCACGCCGCGCGGCTCTTCGATCTGAGCGAGGCCGGCAACATCTATACGCGCCTGCAAAACCCCACGACCGCAGCCTTCGAGGAGCGCATCGCCGCCCTGTACGGAGCGGTCGGAGCCCTGGCCGTCTCGTCGGGAATGTCGGCGATCCTCGTGACGACGCTCTCGCTGGCCGTCCAGGGCGACAACATCGTCGTCTCGCCCTACCTCTACGGCGGAACCCACAACCTGCTGCGCACGACGCTCGCCAAACTCGGCATCGAATGCCGCATGGCCCGCAGCGAACAGGCCGCGGATTTCGAACCCCTGATCGACGGACGCACCCGGATGATCTATGCCGAGAGCATGGGCAATCCGACCTGTACGGTTCCCGATCTGGAAGCGCTGGGCGAACTGGCCCGCCGCTGTGACGTCCCGCTGGTCATCGACAACACGTTCGGGGCCGCAGGTTACCTGTGCAACCCCTTCGAGTGGGGTGCGAACATCGTCGTGGACTCCGCAACGAAGTGGATCAACGGTCACGGCACGGCCCTCGGCGGCGTGATCGTCGACGGCGGCAACTACAACTGGGCCAACGGCAAGTTCCCGCAGATCGACGGGCCTTCGGAGGGTTACCACGGGCTGAATCTCCACGAGACGTTCGGTGCGGCGGCCTTCATCACCAAGTGCCGCGTCGACGGACTGCGCGACCTGGGGTGCGCCCCCTCGCCGTTCGACTCCTACCTGATGCTCATCGGACTGGAGACCCTCTCGCTGCGCGTACGGCATGAAGTGGAGTCGGCCCGCCGGCTGGCCGAATACTGCCGCCGCCATCCCAAGGTCAAAACGGTCAGCTACGTGGGATTCGATACCCATCCGAGCCACGACAACGCCCGGAAATACTACCGGTTCGGGGCCTCGGCAATCTTCACCATCGAACTGGAGGGGACGCTGGAGAGTACCGTACGGTTTGTCGAATCGCTGCACCTGGCCGCAAACATGACGATGATCGGTGACTCGATCACGGTGGTGACCCACCCGGCCTCGACAACCCACAAACAGTTGAGCGACGAGGACCTCGCGGCTGCGGGCGTGACGCCCACGATGCTGCGCATCTCGCTCGGGCTGGAGAACGTCGAGGATCTGATCGACGATTTCGAACAGGCCTTTGCCCACGTCGGATAGAGACCGCAGAACAAGACACACACCCCGCATCATGGAACCACAGATCTATCTGGCCCCCGGGCCCTTCGAACTGGAGACGGGACATACGCTTCCCGAGTTGCGCATCGCCTACCATACCTACGGGCGGATGAACGCCGCCCGGGACAACGTGGTCTGGGTATGCCACGCCCTGACGGCCAATTCGGAGGTTGCCGACTGGTGGCCCCATACGGTCGAGAAGGGTCGGTTCCTCGATCCGGAGCGCTGGTTCGTGGTGTGCGCCAACATCCTCGGCTCGCACTACGGCACGACGGGACCGCTGCATGTGAACCCCGCAACGGGACGGCCCTGGTACGGGACATTCCCGCCGTTCACGATCCGCGACATCGTCCGGGCCCATCGGCTGCTGGCCGAAGCGCTCGGGGTGGGGCAGATCGCCCTGCTGGTAGGGAGTTCGGTCGGCGGTTTTCAGGCCGTGGAGTGGGCCGTCATGGAGCCGGAGCGGATCAAACGCCTGGCGCTGATCGCCACCGACGCCAAAGCCTCGCCCTGGAACATCGCCATCGACGAGACGCAGCGCATGGCCATCAAGGCCGACACGACATTCGGGGAGGAGCGTCCCGATGCCGGCATGAAGGGGCTGGCTGCGGCCCGGGCCCTGGGACTGCTGAGCTACCGGGGGCCCGAAGGCTACAACCTCACGCAGCAGGACCGCGAGGAGAATCCCGCCCTGCACCGGGCCTGTACCTACCAGCAATACCAGGGCGAGAAGCTCTGCCGCCGCTACAACGCCTATTCCTACTACGCGATCCTCGATGCCTTCGACACCCACGATGCAGGACGCGGGCGTGGAGGGGTAGAGGCGGCTCTCGGGACGATTCAGGCCCGGACTCTGGTCGTGGGGATCACCACCGACATCATCTTCACCCCGGGCGAGATGCGGCGCCTGCACGGACAGATTCCCGGCAGCATCTACCGCGAAATCGACTCGCCGTTCGGCCACGACGGATTCCTCGTCGAACACGAACAACTGAACCGCATACTGCTCCCGTTCATGGAGGAGTGAAGCAAACCGGACAACAAACAAAAACGCATAGAACCATGACGAAAATCAAAATCGGACTGTTCGGATTCGGCGTCGTCGGACAGGGCATCTACGAAGTGGTGCGCAAATCGAAGAACGCCCACGCCGAGATCGTGAAGATCTGCGTCCGCGATCCGCACAAACCCCGCAAGGTGGAGGTCGACCCGTCGCTCTTCACCACCTCGGTGGACGAGATCCTCGACAACCAGAACGTAAACCTCGTCGTCGAGGTGATTGACAACGCCCAGGCGGCCTACGACATCGTCAAACGCGCCATGCTGCGCGGAATTCCCGTCGTATCGGGCAACAAGACGATGCTGGCCCACCACCTCCCGGAGCTGATCGACATCCAGAAGACGCGCGGCGTGGCTCTGCTCTACGATGCCTCGTCGTGCGGTTCGATTCCGGTGATCCGCAACCTCGAGGAGTATTACGACAACGATCTGCTGCTCGAAGTGAAGGGTATCCTGAACGGCTCGTCGAACTACATCCTCTCGCGGGTCTTCGACCACAAGGATTCCTATGCCAATGCACTGGCCCAGGCGCAGGCCCTGGGATTTGCCGAAAGCGACCCGTCGTTCGACATCGAGGGCTATGACTCGCTCTTCAAGCTGGTAATCATCACCGTGCATGCCCTGGGAACCTACGTCGCCCCGGAGCGGATCTTCACCTACGGCATCTCGACGATCCACGACTCGGACATCCGCTACGCCCGCGAGAAGAATGTGAAAATCAAGCTGGTGGCACAGGTCGTCAAGGTCAGTGACGAGCACTTCACGATGTTCGTCATGCCGGAGTTCGTGACCCCTTCGAAATACATTTACAGCGTCGACGACGAGTACAACGGCGTGGTGATCCGCGGAGAGTGCTACGACCGGCAGTTCATGTTCGGAAAGGGGGCCGGAAGTCTGCCCACGGCATCGTCGATCCTGAGCGACATCATGGCGCGCCTGAACAACTACCGCTACGAGTACAAGAAGATGAACTACATCGAGAAACCCGACTATACGACCGACATCACGCTGAAAATCTACGCCCGTTACCGGGAGACCGACGTACAGCGGATCCTGCACTTCTCGAAGATCCACGAACAGTTCATCAGCGAGGAGAGCAATTATGTGATCGGCGACATTCTGCTGAGCGAGTTGCTCGAGAAGCGGCCGCAGTTGTCGGGTAGTGACGTCTTCCTGGCCAACATCCCGATCTTCTTCCTGGACCGCGACTAACCCGGGGGGGGGTGAGGAAGGAGACGAGCGGAAGGAGAGAGAGGGGAGAGGAAGGAGAGAAGAGGAAGAGCATTACGAGAGACCATCCCCGAAAGGCTGGAAAGGCAAAGAGCCGGAAAGTTGGAGAAGCAGGACCCCGGGAGCGTGAGGAAACGAAATTTGGGAAGAGAGAGAAGCAGAGGCCCGAAGCAGTATGGAAAAACGGAAGTCTGAACGGCTGAAAACCAGGACTTGAAATACCGAAAAAAACAGGGACGAGGTGTAAACCCCGTCCCTGTTCGATTTTATCCGACAAAGGGTCAGTCCTGCACACAGCGAACCGACAGGCCGAAATCGACGCTAAGTGATGCCATGGACGGTTCCGAGGAGACGGAATAGTGTAAACAATGGCAATTCCCCACCTCGGAGAGTTCGCTGCTCATCAGATAGCCCTGATCGGAATCGCCATAACGGGTCATCGAAACGGTGACAATTGTGAATCCCGCACACTTCAGAAAACCGCTTCCGCACTCGGGGCTCTCAGACAGTGCACGCAACTCCGCGGCATTGGGAATGTGCCATCCGTCGGGACAGATACCCTGCACAGGACTGCCACTGTATGAAACCCCGGCCGTTGCTGTGGCGTACGTATAGAGCAACCCCAACTCCGGATCACTCGAGAGACCGTCCTCCGGCTCCCAGAAATCCTTTTCGAAAACCAGATTGTCGGGCCGATAGCGCAGATTGGCCGCCATCCACACCTGATCGCCAATACGAACCGTGGGATAGGTAACCCCATCGTAAACCAGCGTCCCGGACTCGGGGTCATCGGGGTCATCGGAGTCATCGGGATCATCGATATTGCCTGCACCACCGGACCCACCGGACCCATCGGGCGTATCGAGCGACCCGCCCTCTTCCCAGTCGCTGATCTCGCCGCTCAACGTCAGGTCAAGGTCGGAAGTGGTGATCTTGACCGAAAGGTCGTAGCGTTTGCCGCTTTCGAGCAGAGCCCCGGAGATACTCTTGCTGGAGGTCTTGCCGTCGGAGGTCTCCACCGTCACGGAGAGATCGCCCTGCTGCGGCACGAGGATCACCCGATAGGCCTCACCGGGCGTCACCTCAAAGGCCTGGATCCCGGCCGCCGCCACCCCGGACTTCGCCGAAGCCGTCGGCACGGAGAGATCGACCGTCGCCGTGGGAATGAAACCACCCACGGTGACTCCGGTCACATCGGCAGCCGTCGAATTGTCGACAACGACGGTGAGCTGCGTCATCAGATGATAGAAGAGCATCGCAATGGGCGTACTTGCGGGAACGATCCCGGCGGCCACGGCGCCCAGCAGATCCGAATCGTCACAGCCGGAGCGCTGGTCCAACTCCACGGAGAACGTCTCGGGAGTTCCCGCCACCGAATAGGGATAGTAGGCCGTCAGCGTTGCGGGCTGTTGGGAATCGTCGTACCAGACCACTCCCGGATCGGAGAAGAGCGATCCGTCGTAGGTCAGCGGAGTATTCAGAGCATAGGATTCGCCGCCCTTGAGAACGGTGAGGCCGATTTGGTCTCCCTTCTCGAAAAAGAGGCCCGAGACACGGGTACGGATGGCCGGGGAGATCTCGATTCGAGATACGTACTCCCTCTTTTTAGAACAACCGGACAAGAGAACAAGGCCTGCCGAGAGCAAGCCGACAAAGAAGAAGAGATGTTTCATTTTCGGTCTGTTATGTGCAACAATATAGCACAAAAATAAACGAATTAGACCGACTTGAAACGCTCCGATCAATTTTTATAATAAATTTCGTCAAGTCCGAGGGTAAAATTCTTCCGCAGACGCCACGTAACGACCGCCAGCACGGCAACCAGCACGGCATTGAAGAGGAACGGGAAGCGGTCACCGTGGGAATGGAAGAGGTAACGGAAGAAATCGGTCAGAAAGGGGCAGACCATCACGGCCAGGTAGTTCATCGCCATGACGCACGACAGGGCGAAGGTTGCGGAACGCGGCGGAGCGATCGTCGCGGCCTTGTCGTAAATGACCGGCTGCATCACGCCGTATCCGAATCCGGAGAGCAGGGCTCCGACAACAAGCATGGCCTCCGAGCGGAAACACCCCAGGGCGAGCAATCCCAGCGCCACCAACACCAGCGACACGAAATTGACCCCTGCTTTCAACTGCCGGATGATGCGGTCGATGAAGAGTCCGGGGAGCATGATTGCCAGGAAGAACAACGAGATCAGCACCCCGGAGAACGAACTGTGGATCCGATAGTCGTCGACGAGGAACGAGGCATAGTAGACGATGGCCAGCACGGCATAGGTGATGAAGAAGTAGAAGAGCATCAGCCCGACGAGTTTGCGGGTGTCGATGCGTTTGTAGCGCAGTTGGATGCTCTGCCGGGGTTCGGGAACGGAGCGCTGGCGCTTGAGGAAGAACGACAACACGAGGGAGATGCCGGGCAGGGTATAGACCAGGAAGGGGAGGTGCCAGTCGACATCGGCCAGATAGCCCGTGAGGATGGTGGCCAGGACGAGCGTAAGGTTGTTGATCGCCGAACTGTAGCCCAGCTGCCGGACGCGGTAATCGCCCGTGAAATAGGCGACGACAAGACCCGTGGAGAGCGGGATGACCATTCCGGCCCCGATCCCGAGGATGCAGCTGACGATGATCAGCCCGACGATGCTGCGCAGAAACAGACAGGCGATGCCACTGAGGAAGAAGATCGAGAGTCCGACGGCAAGGATCGTGAGTTTGTCACGCCCTTCGGAGAGTTTTCCGGAGAGCAGCACGAACGGGATGATCAGCAGTGAGGGCAGCGACGTAAGCATCTGGATCTCAAGATCCGTAACCTTGGGGAAGACCTTGTTCAGGTCGCCCAGAATCGGGGAGATGGCCAGTCCGGGGAGCGACGCGATGGCCGACACGGACCAGATTGCGAACAGGACCACCAGGGAGATGGAGCCTTTGCCGGTTTGGATATTCATGTGTTCGGAGATTTTCGGGGATCTCCTGCAAGTGTCATACCGAAACGAATCTGCCGGGGCCATGCGGCCCGTAAAAAACAACGGACCGACCCTTCGAAGGGTCGGTCCGTGCGGTATCCGGCAACGGAAGACTCCGCCCGCCGCCTATCTACTCATCCTTCACGCAACGGACCGAAAGGCCTCCGGCACGCCGCAATCCGTAGTTGTTCTGCACGGCCGACGCATCGCCGTAGTGGAAGTAGACCGCCGAGGCGAGCCGGTCCGCAGACTGCACATCGGACGTCCAGTAGAGTCCGATCCAGGGCTGAGCCTCTTCGACCCGGGAACTTTTCGGCGAAGCATCCGTGAAATAGAGATTCTGGAACTTGCCGTCGAGATAGGTCCGGCGTCCGGCCCCCATGAAGAGCGACGAAACGCCCTCTTTGGCAAGCGTCACGCCGTATTTCGTATTGGCCCACTCCAGGCTCTCCGCATCGGGGGTCAGCCCCTCGAATGCAGCGGACGGCGCCACGCGCCAACCCGCCGGGCAGGGATCATAAAGGCTCTTGGCACGTCCCGGAGCGCTCCACAATTCATCGGAAGAGGCGCTCCACAGCCAGTCGTAGTCCGACTCCTCGACCCCCGTGATGAAGGTCAGCGGATTCAGACGCGCATAGTCGAGGGTTCCGGTCCCGGCGCTCGAAGCCGCCGTATTCACGGCCTGGCTCGAACCGCTGCCGTTGTAGATCGTCGCGGAGCTGCCGCTCGAGAAACTGTAGGTGCTCGGACCGATAAACGGGTCCTTGCGTCCCCACTGGTAATAGAGTCCGTAGGAGGCGATGATCTCCTCCGTCGAGGCATTCGACGAGGCCAAAGCCCCGAGGTTGCGGTCCATCATCACATACCTGTTGAACTGCCGTTGGTTTTCGACGGCCGAGGGGTCGTAGTCCGCCACCCAGATGTGCCAGCTCCAGAGCAGCGTCCCCGCAGCGTCGTAGGCTCCGATCACGGCATTTCCCGACTTGATTTTCTCCTCGTCGTCGCTGTCCGCACCCACATAGAACGAGGCTTCTCCGTCCTGCAACGTCAGGTACTGGATCAGTCCCGACGCACTTTGCCAGACAACTCCCACCGAGGCCGTGGCCAGCGATGTTCCATCACTGCGGTGTCCGGCATCGAACCGGTAGTTGGTCTCCTTCGTATTGGCGACATAGCAGTTGGCCCGGGCCTCTGCCGAGAGGTCCTTGTGGCCGACCACACCGACGAAGAGCGAGGCGGACCCCGAGGCTCCGCCGCCTCCCGTACCGCTCAGGGTTACCGTTCCTGTCTCGGCTTCGCCGTCATCGAACGATGCGGGCGGCGTTACCGTAACGGTGCGGGCCGCGGCGTCAACCACCACGTCATCCCATCCCGTAGGTTTGCTGGAGATCGAGAAGCTGCCGAGATTCGAAGCCGTGAAATGGACCGTCACCGGCGCCGTATCGCCCGGGGCGAAGAAGACGGCCGGCGTATCGAAGACGAGCGAACCGGTCACGTCGTCGTCGCCGCACGAGATGAGAAGGGCGGCGGCCATGGCGCCGATCCACCCTGCGAGTCGTTTCATATCCATCGTGTATTACTGAATTTCAATTCCAAAAACCGTTGCAAAGATACCAAAAAGCGGGACAAATCCTACTCCGGGCTCCCGAATTTTGCATCCGGGAACAATTATTGCCGTCTCTTTCCTAACGAATCACAAACGCATATAGTATATGTCCGACAGGAAAATTGAACCGGGAAGTCACCAGGCTCCGGAAGAGTTCTCCATCACGGTCCGAGAGCAGGGGCCCTACCTGGTCTACGGGCGTCCGCCCCTGGCCACGCAATTCATCATGCCCAATGCAGAGAACGAGAGCTGGTATTTCCAGCAGGGACGCCGCTACCCGACGGAGGCGGAACCCACGGCCCTTTGCCGTTGCGGAGCCTCGAAGCGCAAACCCTACTGCGACGGAAGCCATACCACGGCGGAGTGGGACCCGACACTCACGGCTCCGGACGAGGCGCTGCTCGACCACGCGGAGGAGACCCGCGGTGAGACCCTTACATTGACCGACCATGCCCAATACTGTGTTTTCGCCCGATTCTGCCATCCGGCGGGGGATGTCTGGACGCTCACCGAACACTCCGACGATCCCGATTCCCGCCGTCTTGCCATCCGTGAGGCTTCGATGTGCCCCGGAGGGCGTCTGATGGCCTGGGACCGGGCCTCGGGAAAACCCTATGAGTTCCGCTTCGAACCCAGTCTGGGCCTCATCGAGGATCCGGCAATCGGCAGCAGCGGGGGACTCTGGGTCCGGGGCGGAATACCCCTGCGGCGCGAGGAGGGCCACACCTACGAGATCCGCAACCGCATGGTGCTGTGCCGCTGCGGACAATCGGCAAACAAACCCTTCTGCGACGGCACGCACGCCTCCGTCAAGTGGAGGGACGGACTCGACAGCGTACCCGAAGGCGAAACCCTGCCCGAAGAGGTCTACTGAACGGGATGCGTGCGGAAGTAGCGATGGAAGAAGACCAGCTGTGAGGGCAGCGACGTAGCCCAGTAGGTTGCATCGTGTCCCCCAGGCCGTACCTGGAAGTCGTGTCCGACACCCCGTTTCAGGAGTTTGTCGTGCAGGGCCAGATTCACCCCGTAGAAGAAATCCTCGTATCCGCAGTCGAAAATCAGGGCCAGATCGCCGTTTTTCAGGCTGTCGACCTGTTCGATCACCGTATGGGCATCCCAGCGTTCGGGATACTCATCCCGTTCGCCCAGTTGCCGTTTCATCTCCCACGCATCGGGGAAGGGACGGATGTCCACCCCTCCGGAGGTTGCGCCGGCAGCCCCGAAGCGCTCCTTGTGGCGCAGGGCGATCCACAACGCACCGTGTCCGCCCATGCTCAGGCCCGTGATGGCACGCCCTTCACGGGCGGGAATCGTCGGATAACGGGCATCCACCCAGTCGACCAGCTCCTTCGAGACGAAGGTCTCGAACTGCGAACGGGGATCGAGCGGACTGTCCCAATACCAGCTGTTCTCACCGTCGGGACAGACGAAGATCATCCCGAAACCGTCGGCCAACGGGCGCAGGTCGGTCACTTTGAGCCAGGCCAGATGCGAACCGCCATAGCCGTGCAGCAGATAGAGAACCGGGAGGCGTTGCCCCGCGGCGGCGGCATCGGGCACGACCACCACGGCCGGAATATCGCGCTGCATCCCCGGACTGAAGACCGCTACGGTATCGATCCTTGCCGCGAAGAGCGACAGGCTCCACAACAGAAATGGCAAAAGAATGAGTATTCTTTTCATCTTTTTGAATTTGGATTCAGCAGTTGAAAAACGGGGCGTCGTAACAACGCCCCGCATGGAATGATCCGGAAAATCTATTTCTTCTCCGGTTTGGCGATGGTCTCGCGCATCTGCGTATCGGCCATGATATTCTTCATCCGGTAATAGTCCATGATTCCGAGATTTCCGTTGCGGAAGGCCTCGGCCATGGCCAGCGGCACCTCGGCTTCGGCCAGGATCACCTTGGCACGGGCATCCTGCGCCTTGGCCTTGTTCTCCTGCTCCAAAGCCACGGCCATGGCACGCCGCTCCTCGGCCTTGGCCTGGGCAATGTTCTTGTCGGCCTGGGCCTGGTCCATCTGCAACTGGGCGCCGATGTTCTTGCCCACGTCGATGTCTGCGATGTCGATCGAGAGGATCTCGAAGGCCGTTCCGGCATCGAGTCCCTTCTCGAGCACCACGCGGGAGATCGAATCGGGATTTTCGAGCACGATCTTGTGCGAGTCGGCCGAACCGATCGACGAGACGATTCCCTCGCCGACACGCGCCAGCACGGTCTCCTCACCGGCACCGCCGACCAGCTGCTTGATGTTCGCACGCACCGTCACACGGGCCTTGGCGATGAGCTGGATGCCGTCCTTGGCCACGGCAGCCACCGGCGGCGTATTGATGACCTTCGGGTTGACGGACATCTGCACGGCCTCGAAGACGTCGCGGCCCGCCAGATCGATGGCCGTGGCCATCTTGAAGTCGAGCAGGATATTGGCCTTCTGAGCCGAGACCAGCGCATGCACCACATTGGTGACATTTCCACCGGCCAGGTAGTGCGCCTCGAGTTCATTGGGGTTGAGCGTGAGTCCGGCCTTCGTGCTCTCGATCATCGACGAGACGATGGTCGAAGGCGGGACCTTGCGCCAGCGCATCAGCACCAGCTGCAACAGGCTGATCCTTACACCCGACACCAGGGCCGAGAACCACAGTCCCACGGGAATGAAATAGAAGACGAGCCAGATGGCAAAGAGGCTCACGAAGACGATCAGCACGATCATACCTACCTGAAAATCCATACGTTCCGAAGTTTTATTTGAGGGTTTTTACAATGACGCTGAAATTCTCGAATCCCACGACTTCGATCTCCTGCCGGGGATCGACATAGGCGCCCGTGGATTTGGCTTCATAGACTTTTCCGGCGATTTCGACCTTGCCCATCGGGGAGAGGCGCGAAAGGGTCACGCCGCGATCGCCGATGCGGATTTCATCCGCCGGCATGACAGCCATGCTCGACGAGCGGATCTCCTGCCGGAGCGAGAAGCGCTGCCAGGTTTTGGCCCGCAGCGAGACCAGCACAGCCACGAGCGAGAGAACGAGGATCACGACGATGACGATGACACCTCCCAGGGACCCGAAATCACGGAAAGCCAGATAGATCGAACTGCCGTAGCAGACCATGGACAGCACTGCCCCGACCGACACGCCGGGCAGCAGGACGAGTTCGGCCACCAGGAAGAGCAGGCCGAGGAACACGAGCAGAATGAGGTAAAACATTTCCATAAGGCGGACCGTTGAGCGTTTCGGTTAAAAAGGGTCAGAATCTCAAGGATTCGTCACCTCGACGACTTTTATTTCGAGTGCGGGATCCTGCTGCCGGAGCGCTTCGGCCAGACGGTCGGCCACGGCCCGGTCGTCGAATCCGCCGACAAGGAAGAGCTGCTGTCCGACACGCGAGAGTTCATGCCCGGCGGCCGACTCCGCAATGAGCTGCTTGACGGCATCCGACAGGGCGTCCGTTCCGGTGATCTCCACCCGGTAGGAGAGGCTCCGCGCCTCGGGGTCGCGCGAAAGGTTGCGCTCCACCCCGTCGTTCCACACCACGATCTCGGGACGCAGGAACCCGTGCTCCTTGAGCACCCGCTGAGCCGTTTCCGCCTCCTCGAGCGTGGCGAAGCCTCCCGTATAGTAGCGCCACTTGCCGTCCTGGTCGATCAGGTAGAAGAGCGGATAGGCTCCGCGGAAGGTCGATGCGGCGCGTTTCGTATTGAACGTCCCGAGCAGAATCCGGTAGATCGTGCCGTTGGCGTAAACCTTGCACTCGGGGATCGGATGCTGGTAGGTGTACATGGGCTTCGACGAGAAGGCCACGCTGTCGTAGTCGAGGAAATAGCGTTCGGCCACATCGATGCGCGGCAGCCGGTAATCCGCCGCCCCCAGCTGCCCGGCCACCCCGCACAGCGAGTCGCGGGCGGCATCCAGCGCCAGGACTTCGGCCACGGCGATCTCATAGTCGACGATCACGCGCTTGCGCAGCAGGTAGTCCGTCACGGCATCCGAAGCCGTCGTGCCGCGCAGTTCGGAGAGCCGGCGCATCGTGCGGGAGAGCTCCTCCTCCTCCCGGGAGAGGATCTCCTCACGGTCGAGTTCGTCGAGGATGTAGCCGTAGGCGTAGTTCTTGTTGTCGAAGATGTAGTTCCAGGTCCCGGACAGCGAATCCGCCAGTACCCGGTTCAGCCCCTGGAGGGCCGTCAGCCGCCCGTAGATCTCCAGGGCCTCGGCCTCGGTCTGCACCGCGGCATAGGTCTCGGCCAGATCGGACAGCGTACCATAGTTCGCCAGATAACGGCTCACATAATCCGCAGCCTGCGCTTCGAGATGCTGGGCCTTGCACAGAGCCTCGTAGTCCGCCTGAGCCAGGTGCTCGCGGAAATAGAGGTTGTCGACCAGGTTGCGGACCTTCAGCGAATCGGGAATCGCCGTCACCGGGTTCTCACGTCCGGAGTAGGGGGTCCGGACCGCACCGTCCAGATTGGCCAGCACCCACTCCTGTTCGATCGAATTGAT
>CALUIG010000047.1 GCA_944320625.1 uncultured Alistipes sp. | reverse complement strand
CCCCCCCCGGTTATGCCTCGGGGTCGGTTTTGAAGAGGTCGATTTCACCCCGCTCGACCTTTCCGTAGAGATCGGCCAGCTCGGCAATCACCGGCGAGATGAACTCCAACGTATCGGAGACGGCCGACTTGTCACCCTCGCCCTTGATGCGGTAGAGCATGGCGGCGTAGAGGGCCCGGAAACAAAGTTCGGTGTCGCTCATGCCGGGATTTCCGATCACGGCGCGCAGCCGCGGCAACTCGGGTTCGAGCCGTGCAAACGTATGCCTGTAATGCTCCCCGACGGGCAGTTTCATCAACTGGAGATGGAGATCGTGCAGGTCCTGAATCAGATGGAGCGTGTGTTCGAGATGTCCTTTCTCCTCCTTGCCCTCCTGTTGGAGCAGGTTTGCCAAATCGAGATACCAGAGCAGGAAGATGTGCTTCTGCTCTTCGGCAATGTCCTTGCGGGGAGCGATCAGGGTCGAGAAGATGGCCTCGGGACTGAATTGCAGGGCACGCAACAGGTCTTCCAGCTGCCACAGATAGAGAATGTATTCGGCGATATTTTCGCGCCGTTTGGCTTTGGCAATATCCATGTTGTCCGTTGTTTTCTGCGTCTTGGCTGCCTTGTCCCTATTTGATCCAGGTCTTAGGTCCCGAGAGGTGCTTGAGGAAGTATTGCTGCGACTTGAGCAGGTTGCGTGACTGGAGCACCATGTTCTTGGTTTCGGTCAGGATCGTGAGGTAGAGCATCGACGCCTTGGTATTCGATCGCGCCTCGTTGATACGGGTGAGTTCGGACTTGATGGCCTCGGCGATCGACTCGAAGAGCTGGTCGCGCATGGTGAGGACGGTTTCTATCTCGGAGAAGTCGCCCTCCCGCAGCATCTGGTTGATCCGGCGGTAGATGGATTCCACGTCGTCGTTGATCGACATCAGATCCCGGGTCTGTTCCATCGACATGCCTTCGTGGTTGTTGTCGATGTGTTCGAATGCCGGACGGGTGATGTGCATCAGGGCCTTGGTCATTTCATTGAGGTAGTCGACGACCTGGACGTAGTAGTGGGCGGTATTGACATCCTCACCCTGGAGTTTCTTGAGGGTGGGGAGCAGCGAATATTTGCGTTCCCGGGAGTGATAGAAGAGGTCGTTCGACTCTTTGACCATGTCCCGGAGGACCTTGCGGTTCTCCTTGAATACGGCGATCAGGGTCCGGTCGTAGATTTTGGTTGCGGCCTCCATCGTGGAGCATACTTCGTCCCGGAGGTCGGTGATGATGTCCTCGTTTGTTCGGATCTGCTGGCGGACGGCGGCACTCTCCTTGCCTTTCTTTCGGAAGTTGCTGTGTATGAGCATCCATCCGCAGAGGATAGTGACGATGATGAATGCGGGAGTTCCTCCGTAGATGAGGATGAATCCGACGACCAGGGCGATGAAGAACCCGCCGAGCGCGGTGATGAACCAACCCGCGACGACGGTCATGACACCCGATATGCGGTACACGGCGCTTTCCCGCCCCCATGCGCGGTCTGCAAGGGAGGATCCCATGGCGACCATGAAGCAGACGTATGTCGTCGAGAGGGGGAGTTTCAGGGAGGTTGCCAGGGCGATCAGGAGCGCTGAAGTGGTCAGGTTGACCGTGGCCCGGATCATGTCATAAGGGGCTCCGCTGTGTTCGACGTCTTCGTATTCGAACCGTCGTGAGATCGCCTCTCGGGCCTTCTGGGGAATAACTCGTTCGATTCCAGCATTGATGTTGAGGGCCGCGCGGACGATCGTGCGGGAGAAGAGCGAGGATCCGTACTGTTCCTGTGCCTCTTCGCCCTGTGCCGAGAGTGAGATTTCGGTTTCGGAGACGTGCATGGCCTTTTTGGACGTCCAGAGCGTGAGGATCATCATGACACCGGCAGCCAGAAGGATGATGAAATTGGCGGGGACATTTTCGTTGAGCGCCTCCATGAGCATGCCGGCATCTCCGGAGTGTCGGGCGATGGAGTATGCGTCGAATCCCGCGACGGGAACACCGATGAAGTTGACGAGGTCGTTTCCTGCGAACGCGAGGGCCAGGGCGAATGTTCCGGAGAGGATCGTGATGCGGAGGATATTGATCTTGAGTCGTTGGATGAAGAAGAGGATCAGCGAGCAGACGGCCCAGCAAATGAGAATGGCAAGGAACAGGTTCTGGTCGATCCACTGGATGAAGTCGTGCCCTGCGAGGATGGATTTCAGGCCTTTGAAAACGGCGAAATAGACAATGGCAGTCAGGGATGCTCCGCACCAGAGGGATCCGTATCGGTGGAAGATGGCGGTATATCGGAACGAGAAGATGAGTCGGGAGATATACATGATGATGGTTCCGCAGGTGAATGCGATGACCACCGAGAGGAGGATTGCGGAGACGATCCCCATTGCCCTTGATGTATTTATGTAATGTCCCAGGGATGATATGCCCTGCGCGGGGTCGTTTGAGATCTTGTAGATGGAAACGGCGATTGCGGAACCCAGGAGGCAGAATATCAGGGATACGGTTGTCGAAGTGGGGAGTCCCCAGGAGTTGTAGAGGTCGAGGAGGATGACGTTTGCGAACATGACTCCGAGATAGAGCATCATGACCTCGTGGAAGGAGAAGAGTCCGGGGTTGAACATGCCGCTTCGTGCTACCTCCATCATTCCGCTGGATGTGACGACGCCGAGGATGATTCCGCAGGATGCGACGGCGAGGATGATTTTCATCGGGGCCGCTTTGGATCCGATGGCGGAGTTGAGGAAGTTTACGGCATCGTTGGTGACTCCGACGAAGAGTCCGGAGACGGCGAGAATTCCCAGAATACCGACAATGAAGGTGTAGATTTCGCTCATGGCAGAGTTCAGTGCAAATTATGAACAAATTTACTGGAAATTTCCCGATGAAACGGTTTAGATACGGAATGTTAACGATAATTTAACGTGGTGGAATCCTGCGCGATCGGGAAGTTGCGTTTTGCGGGGCGGGTGTTTTGTGAAAAGACGAGGCGGGCGGCGTTTCCGCCGTCCGCCTCGCACTTGTCGGGCCGTTTTCCCGGGATACCGCGGAGTTTTAATCCTCGTCGGTATCGGTGTATGCCTTGAGCAGTTTGTCCTGGACGTCTGCAGGAACCTGTTCGTAGGAGGAGAACTTCATGGTGTAGGTTGCCGATCCGGACGTGAGCGACGAGAGTGTCGTCGAGTAGCGGTAGAGTTCGGCCAGCGGAACGAGGGCGTTCAGTCGGTCGAATCCCTTGTCGGACTCCATGCCGGCGATCATGGCGCGGCGGTTCTGGAGGTCGGACATCACGGCACCCATGTATTCGCTCGGCACGAGGACTTCGACGTTGTAGATGGGTTCCATGATCTTGGGTCCGGCGTTCCGGAAAGCCTCCTTGAAGGCGTTCCGGGCAGCGAGTTTGAAGGAGATTTCATTTGAATCCACGGGGTGCATCTTGCCGTCGTAGACCACTACGCGGATGTCGCGGGCGTAGGACCCGGTGAGCGGACCCTCGTCCATCTTCTCCATGATACCCTTGAGGATGGCGGGCATGAATCGGGCGTCGATTGCTCCGCCGACGATGGCCGAATAGAACTGGAGTTTTCCGCCCCAGGCCAGGTCGTACTCCTCCTTGGTCTTGACATTGACCACCATGTCGCCCTTTCCGGGCACCTTGTAGTTCTTGGGTTCGGGGATTCCCTCGTAGTAGGGTTCGATGATCATGTGGACCTCTCCGAACTGTCCGGCGCCGCCCGACTGTTTCTTGTGTCGGTAGTCTGCCTGAGCGACCTTGGTGATGGTCTCCCGATAGGGGATCTTCGGGGCGATGTACTCGTATGCGAGTTTGTTCTCCTTCTCGATACGCGAACGGAGAATGTTCAGGTGGTGTTCTCCCTGTCCCTGGATGATGGTCTGTTTCAGCTCCTTGGAGTACTCGACCAGGATGGTCGGATCCTCGAACTTGGCATCGTTGAGCAGTTTGCCGAGCTTCTCCTCATCGCTCTGCTCCTTGCACTTGATGGCTGCGCGGTAGCGGGGTTCGGGGAATACGATGGGTTCGATCGATACGGGGGCTGCGGCAGCCGAGAGTGTATCGTTCGTGCGCGTGCCCTTGAGTTTGACGGTGCACCCGATGTCTCCTGCGGAGAGTTCGGTGACCTTGATCCGGTTCTTGCCGGCCACGGCGAAGAGCTGCGAGAGTTTCTCCTTGTTTCCGGTGCGGGTATTGACGAGTTCGGTTCCTTCGGCGATCTTGCCTCGGATAACGCGGAAGTAGGAGATCTCACCGATGTGCTGCTCGACCTGGCTCTTGAATACGAAAGCCACGGCGGGAGCCGTTTCGTCGGCGGTGATCTCCTCGCCCTCGGTCGAGAGGAATGCGGGGGCCTTCAGCGGACCGGGAGCGACGTTGATGATGAACTCCATGAGACGTTTGGTTCCGATGTCGCGTTTTCCGCTGGCGCAGAAGATAGGCATCACCTCGCGTTTCGAGACTCCGATTTTCAGACCGGCACGGATGTCATCCTGTGTGAGTGTCCCCTTGTCGAAATAGAGTTCCATGAGGGCTTCGTCGTGTTCGGCGGCCATTTCGACGAGTTCCTTGTTGAGTTCCAGGGCGCGTTCCATCTCCTCGGCGGGGATTTCGAGCTCTTCGCGGTGGCCGTCGTTGTCCTTGAAGCGGTACATCTTCATGAGCAGGACGTCGATGAAGGCATTGAATTCGGGCCCCTGGTTGACGGGGTACTGTACGATGACGGGCTTCACGCGTGACGCGGCCTTGATGGATTCGAACGAGGATTCGAAACTGGCCTTGTCGGCGTCGAGCTGGTTGATGACCCCGATGACGGGTTTTTTGAGCAGGCGGGCATATCGGGCCTGTATTTCGCTACCTACCTCCCAGCCGTTCTGGGCGTTGAAGAGGAATACGCCGACGTCACCGACCTTGAATGCCGAGAAGAGGCTTCCGCAGAAGTCGTCCGAACCGGGGCAGTCGATGATGTTGAGCTTGCGGTCCATGAATTCGGTGAAGAGGATCGTGGAATAGATCGAGCGTTTGTATTCGTGCTCGATATCCGTATTGTCCGAGAGCGTGTTGTTGGTCTCGATACTACCCCTGCGGTCGATGACTTTCCCCTCGTAGGCCATCGCTTCGGCAAGGGTAGTTTTACCCGTGCCGGGTGCACCGATGAGGACGATGTTCTTGATCTCTTTGGCTGAATAGTTTTTCATATTCCGAATTGGTTTTAGGTATTTTGTTTCGGTTCGGTTGGCATTTCGACGGGCGAAGTTCGCCCGCGTTTTTTTGCGCGACTATAAATATACGAAATAATCGGGAAAAACAACCCCCGATGACGAAAAAATCGCCCTTGCGGGGCGATTTTCGGCAGTTGGGTCAGCCTGGCGGTTACCGGTCTTGGGATTTGTAGGGTTCGAGAACCGGGGCGATTACCTGCTCCATGACGTCGTATCCGGCCCGTGTGGGGTGTACGCCGTCGTAGGTGTACTCGGATCGCAGCGATCCGTCTTCGGCGGCGAGGGCCGCATGGTAGTCGACCCACTCGAATCCGCGTTCGGCGGCATACCGGCGGAGCCGTTCGTTGAGATCCCGGATTTTCCCGGCGACCCCTTCGACTTCACCTCTCCAGGGATACTTTCCGGCGGGGAGTACCGAGCAGATGATCGGTTGAATTCCGGCTGCGAGGGCGAGTTCTGCCATCGAGACGATGTTTTCGACGATGTGCACCATTTCGATCGGGCCGTTGTTGAGGGCCAGGTCGTTTGTTCCGGCGAGGATTGCCACGGCTTTCGGGCGGAGGTTGATCACGTCGGCGCGGAATCGGCAGAGCATCTGCGAGGAGACCTGTCCTCCGATTCCGCGGCAGGCGAAGTTGTTGTCCGTGAAGAATTCGGGATGTGCGTCGTCCCAGCCGTCGGTGATGGAGTTCCCCATGAATACGACGTCGGGGGCCTGTTTCAGTTGCGCATTGGCTTCGGCATAACGGCCGTAGTTTGCCCAATCCTTCGGCTGGGCGGTTGCGAGCAGCGGGGCGGCTGCAAGCAGGACACAAATTATCTTTTTCATCGGTTTCTCTTTTCGGGTTCGGGATTCGGCCTCCGCTCGGGTAGGGCCGGACGGACGCCTCATGCATCCTGTCTATTTTCCGACGACGGCCTCCAGTTCTTCAACCGTAGCGGGGATCTTGCGGTCTCCAAGGACGCGGCTTCCGGTTTCGGTGACAAGGATGTCGTCCTCGATGCGGATTCCGCCGAAATCGCGGTAGGCATCCAGGGCATCGTAGTCGACAATTCCCTTGTAGAGTCCTTCGGCGCGGCACTTGTCGATCAGTGCGGGGATGAAATAGAGCCCCGGCTCATCGGTCAGAATGGTCCCGGGCTCGAGTCTCCAGGCGGCGCGGTAGATGCAGGTTCCGGACTGTGCGGCCCGTTCGGCGATCATCGAGAAGTCGAACGAACGCTCGCCCATGGCTTCGCAGTCATGGACATCCATTCCCAAACCGTGCCCGAGTCCGTGAGGCATGAGCATGGTCATGGCTCCGGCGGCCACGGCATCGGCGGGGGAACCCTTCAGAATCCCGAGTCCGACCAACCCTTCGGCAAGGACCATGTAGGCGGCGTTGTGCACCTCGGTGTACATCATGTGGGGCTTGACGATGCGGGCGACGTGGTCGTGAGCGGCCAGTACGATGTTGTAAATCTCCTTCTGCTTCTGGGTGAAGCACCCGCTGACGGGATAGGTGCGGGTGTGGTCCGAGCAGTAGCCTTCGATGCTTTCGCCTCCGGCGTCGCACAGCAGCAGCCGCCCCTCCTCCAGCACCCCTTCGGCGTTGAGGTTGTGGAGCGTCTCACCGTGCTGGGAGACGATCGACGGGAACGACACGCCCTGTCCGGAGGATTTGGCCACCCCCTCGATGGCGCCGGCGATCTCGCGCTCGATGACCCCCGGACGACACATCCTCATGGCCAGCGTGTGCATGTCGTATCCGATGCGGAAGGCGCGTTCCATGGCTTCGATCTCCTCGGGGCTCTTCTTTTCGCGCATCTCGGCCACGGCGAACATCAGATCGACGGACTTGTAGTCGTGCAGAGCGGCGGGTTTGATGCCGAGGAGTTCCGCGAGTTGGAGTTTCGTTTCCCCGCGATAGGGGGGCAGGTAGTGGATCTTGCGTCCGAGGGCGATGGCCTTGCGGAGCCGGGGCGCGAGTTCGGCGAGTGGGAATGTCTTCGAGACCCCGACTTCGGCACCCATTTCGCGCAGTGTCGGTTGAGGTCCGGTCCAGATGATGTCCTCGACGGTGAAGTCGTCACCATAGAGGGCCTCTTCGCCCGAGTCGGCATCGATGAGTCCGACGATGGCCGGGACGTTCAGTCCGAAGTAGTACCGGAACGAGGAGTCCTGGCGGAAATAGTAGGCGTTGTTGGGATAGTTGTTGGGAGCGAGGGTATTTCCGGGCAGGAGGATGATTCCCTCTTTGATTTTTGTACGCAGCTCGCGGCGGCGTGCGGTATAGGTTTTTGCAGAGAACATGGATATGAGTTGTTTTTCACAAATATAAGCAAAAATCGGGGAACGCGTTATTCTGCGGTGTGGAAATCGATCGAGGCGCCGGATCCGTCGACCCGAACCGAGACTTCGCGCCCCAGGTAGAGGGCCAGATTGGGTTCTTCGTGCCCGGCGGGGAATTCGAAGACGACGGGTACGCCCAGTTTTTGCACGTACCGTGCGATGAGGCTTTCGGCATTCGGCACTCCGAATCCGCTGCAGTCGATCGTTCTGGTGAAGTGTCCCACGAGTACGGCCCGGACGTTCCGCCATACGCCGCAGCGTTCGAGACTCTGCATCATGCGGTCGATGCGGTAGGCGGATTCTCCGATCTCTTCGATCAACAGAACGGTCGGCGTATCGGTCTTCAGGGCTTCGGAAGTTCCATTGGCGGCACAGATCATCGTGAGGTTGCCGCCGGCCAGTTTCCCCTGCGCCACACCGTGCCGGTTCAGCGGATGGGGTTTGATGTCGATGCGAGACATCTGGCCGAAAAGGGCCTTTCGGAGCGATTCGACCGAGGCTCCTTCCTGTTGCTGGTCGAAGCGGAATCCGGTGAGCATCGGTCCGTGAATGCTCTCGATTCCGAGGTTCCGCATCACGAGATGCAGGGTCGTAATGTCACTGAATCCGATGATCCATTTGGGGTGTTTGCGCAGTGGAGAAAAATCGACGAGCGGAAGCAGTCGTACCGAACCGTATCCGCCGCGTCCGGCCAGAATTGCCTTAACCGAGGGGTCGTTGATCATGCGCTGGAGGTCTTCGGCACGCTGCCGGTCCGTAGCGGCGAAGTAGGGCTCTTTGCGGCCGTCCCAGAATCGGCCGAATTTCGGGTGCAGCCCCCAGGACTCGAATCGTGCACGGATCTTTGCCGTGTCGATCTTTTGGGGGAGTTTCCCGGCCGGGGAGACGATTCCTATGGTGTCGCCGCGGTGGAGATAGGGCGGGCGGATGAATTCGGACGAATTGGGGGCTTGGGCTGCGGCACTGAGCGGGGCGAGCCATAGCAGCATGGAAATCAGACGTTTCATCGGTGCTTGGGGTGTTTGGGTCGTTTTCGTGCAAGCCCCTCGGGCAGGGGCAGAGAGATCCGTGCGAAACTGATCAGTGCGGCGGCGACGGCAAATCCTCCGGCCATCATCAGAGCCGTGTGGGTGCTGTTTCGGGGTACGAAATGGAAGAGCATGGCCATCAGTGCGGCCCCTGTGGTCTGACCGACGAGCCGGGCTGTGGCGAGCATACCGCTTGCCGAACCGCTCCGTGCGGGTGGCGCCGAGGCGATCAGGATGCTGTTGTTCGGGGACTGGAAGAGTCCGAATCCGGCACCGCAGAGCACGAGCCGCCAGATGAGGTCGAAGTGGGACGGATGTTCGGGAAGCCAGGCCAGCAGGAAGAGTCCCGCGGCCATTGCGGCGAGTCCCGTACCGCCGAGCACTCCGGCATGGATGCGTTCGACGAGCACTCCGGCGACGGGAGCCACGACCATGATGACGGCGGGCCATGCCGTGAGGAGCAGTCCGGTCTGGACGTCGCTGTACCCGCAGGCGTGCTGGAGATAGAACGGCAGGGCGACCATGGCGAGCATTTGCGCGAGGAACGAACAGATCGAGGTGAGGACCGAGACCGAGAAGATCGGGATACGCAGCAGGTCGAATGGGAGGATGGGGTATGTTTCGTGCAGTTGGGTGCGGATGAAGAAGAATCCGATCACGAGCAGGGCAGCGACTCCGAGCGAGAGGACCCGGGGGTCGAGTCCGTGGGAAAAGCCTTCGACCGAGGCCATGAGCAGGCCGAAGGTGAGGGCGTTCATCAGGGCGTCGCGCCAGCTGAAGCGGTGGGCGGCATCCCGGACAGGATTTTGGGGCAGGAATCGGTGGCTGAGTCCGAGGGCGACGAGTCCGATGGGGATGTTGACGGCGAATAACCAGGGCCATTCAGCCACGGAGAGGACTCCGGCGGCGATGGTGGGCCCGGCGACCGACGAGACGGCGACGACCGTGGCATTGATTCCCATGCCGCGTCCGAGCCGGGCCTTGGGGTAGATGAATCGGATGAGGGTGGTGTTCACGGAGGTGATGGCTGCGGCCCCGAATCCCTGCATGACGCGTGCGAGGACGAGGGATTGGAACGATCCCGCGAGCGAGCATCCCACCGATGCGACCGTAAAGAGCATCAGCCCGCCGATATAGACCTTCCGGTATCCGACGACATCGCCGAGGGCCGAGAAGGAGAGCAGCGAGACCATGATGGCCAGCTGATAGGCGTTGACGATCCAGATGGAGTCTGCGGCGGAGATTCCGAGCCGGGCGGCGATGGTCGGGAGAGCGACGTTGGCGATGGTCCCGTCGATGACCGAGAGCGAGACGCCGAACGCGACGGCGAGGATGGCACCCAGACGGCGGGGCATCGGAATGCCGTCGGTGGGACCGGCTATGTGCGGAGTGGCATACATCGGCAACAAAGGTACGAATAAAAACAATGTCCCGGAACGATTCCGGGACTTTTCGGGGGAACGGGTTGTCGTTCCGGGGCTCCTTCGGAGGGGGACTACT
Organism: uncultured Alistipes sp.; assembly: GCA_944320625.1. Taxonomy (GTDB): domain Bacteria; phylum Bacteroidota; class Bacteroidia; order Bacteroidales; family Rikenellaceae; genus Alistipes. The sequence goes on along the minus strand of CALUIG010000047.1, from coordinate 4,862 downwards.
CGGCGTCGACGAACTTGTAGAGCTGGTCCCCGCGCCGGATGAGTCCCGGGGTGCGGATGGCGCAGAGTTCGCCCTGTGTGACGGATTCGCAGGGTTGTCCGTCGGGTCCGTGGAGTTCGGTGAGGGTCTGTTCTGCGACCCCTGTCGTGGCCCCGAGGAAGAAGATCTCCTCGCCGAGGCGTACCGGAGCGGCTTCGACGGCAACCTCCGCGACGGAGAGTTTCCTGTAGAAGTTCACGACCTTGCCGACATAGACCTTGCGGCGTGTTGCCGACGATCCGTAGGCGGGGCTGTGCTCCACGACGGGACGTCCGGCATAGTAGCCCTCCCAGAATCCGCGGTTGAAGACCTCGCGGAGCCGCTCTTTCAGTCCGGTGGCGAACTCCGGAGTGTACTCTCCGGCCTCCAGGGCCCTCAAGGCCCGGTCGTAGCACTCCACCACCCGCTTCACATACTCCGCACCGCGGGCGCGCCCCTCGATCTTCAGCACCCGGACTCCGGCGGCCACCATCTTGTCCAGGAAATCGACCGTGCAGAGGTCTTTGGGCGAGAGGACGTATCGTCCGTCGATGTCGAGTTGCGCGCCGGTCTCCTTGTCGGTGACGGTGTATTTGCGGCGGCACAACTGCCGGCAGGCGCCGCGGTTGGCCGAGCATCCCGTTTCGTAGAGCGAGAGGTAGCATTTTCCGGAGATCGACATGCAGAGAGCCCCGTGTGCGAACATTTCGATCAGGACCCGTTCGCCGTGCGGGCCGCGAATATCATCCTCTTCGATCCGGCGGTGTATTTCCGCCACCTGTTCGAGCGAGAGCTCCCGGGCCAAGACCACCGTATCGGCCCACTGGGCGTAGAAACGCACGGCCTCGGAGTTCGAGATATTGCACTGGGTGGAGATGTGGACCTCCTGTCCGATCTGCCGGGCATAGCGGATGGCTGCCATGTCCGAGGCGATCACGGCATCGACTCCGGCGCGTTTGGCGCGGTCGATCACGGCGTGCAGGTCGTCGATCTCCTCTTCGTAGACGATGGTGTTGACCGTCAGATAGGCCTTGATCCGGGCCTTGTGGGCCTTTTCGACAATGCGCTCGAGGTCGTCGAGCGAGAAGTTGGCAGCCGAGGCCGCACGCATGTTGAGTTTCCCGACTCCGAAGTAGACGGCATCGGCCCCGGCCTGGATGGCCGCAGCGAGGGCTTCGTACGATCCCACGGGGGCCATGATTTCAATATCCGAACGCTTCATGCGGCGGTCAGTGTTTGCGGCCCATCAGTCCGGCGGCGTAGTCGCGCATGCCCTTGGTCCGTTCGGCCCCCACCGAGAGGGTATCGAGGATTGCCAGGGCCCGTTCGAATCGCAGGGAGATCTGCTGTTCGGTCAGACGCGGGATGTCGAGGCTGTCGTAGATGGCCTTGACGGTGTCGATCTTCTCCTGGTCGGAGATTCCCTGCTTGCGGTAGGTCGAGCGGAGCACTTCCCGCGTGGGTTCGTCGGCATGGCTCATGGCGGTGATCATCAGATAGGTTTTCTTGCCTTCGAGGATGTCTCCGCCGATGGCTTTTCCGAGTCGTTCGTCGCCATAGCTGTCGAGCAGGTCGTCCTGCAGTTGGAAGGCCAGTCCGAGTTCGATGGCGAAACGGCGGAGTTTCCGGCAATCCTCTTCGGAAGCACCCCCCAGTGTTGCACCGATGACGACCGCACCGGCCAGGAGGACCGAAGTTTTCAGTTCGATCATGTGCATGTACTCGACGACGGATACCTTGGGTTTGTTTTCGAAATCCATGTCGTATTGCTGACCTTCGCACACTTCGAGAGCCATGGTATTGAACGTGGCGAGCACCTGTGGCAGGAGTTGCGGGGGTATTGCACTCAGGAGCCTGTATGCACAGATGAGCATGGCATCACCGGAGAGAATGGCCACGTTCTGTCCCCATTTTGCGAAGACCGAGGGTTTTCCGCGGCGGACCGCGGCATTGTCCATGATGTCGTCATGCAGGAGCGTGAAGTTGTGGAATACCTCGACGGCCGCAGCGGCGGGCAGGGCCCGCTGCGTATCGTCGGAGAATATTCCGCAGGCAAGCATCAGCAACATCGGGCGGAGACGTTTTCCTCCGCCGGCCAGGGAGTATCCGATCGGAGCGTAGAGGAGTTCGGGCTCGGCCGGGAATTCGGTCTGGGCCAGATAATTTTCGAAGGCTTGCAGCAGTTGCTCGTTGTTTTGCATGGTGAGGGGGTGTTTTTCGGCTCAAAACTGACCCAAAAATAGGAAAAAACTTTGGAGTGGCCGAATTTTCGCTTAACTTTGAGAGGATGAATCCAACTTTAATCTGAAATACAGCCATGAAAAAACTTGCAATCGGCGTAGACATCGGCGGAATCAATACCGCCTTCGGTCTCGTGGATGAGAACGGCGATCTGTATGCCGAATCGGTCATTTCGACCAAGAAGTACCCGTATGTGGATGATTATCCGGCTTATGTCGAGGAACTTTGCGACTCGTTGCGTGCTTTGGCCCAGAGTCTCTCGTTCGAGTATAAACTGGCGGGTATCGGCATCGGGGCCCCGAATGCCAACTACCACAAGGGAACGATCGAGAATCCTGCGAATCTGTGGAAATTCCGTGAAGGGGATCCCAATCCGGATGAATCCCGGCGCATTTTTCCGTTGGCGGAGGATATTTCGAAACGGTTCAACGGCGTGGAGACGCTGGTGACGAACGATGCCAATGCGGCGACGATCGGCGAGATGATCTACGGTAACGCCAAGGGTATGAAGGACTTCGTGATGATCACGCTCGGCACGGGTCTGGGCTCGGGCTTCGTGGCCAATGGCGAGATGATCTACGGACACGACGGTTTTGCGGGGGAATTCGGACATGTGGTTGTCGAACGCAACGGCCGGGAGTGCGGTTGCGGACGTCGGGGCTGCCTGGAGACCTACGTTTCGGCGACGGGTATCAAGCGTACGGCCTTTGAACTGATGGCCAAGATGAATGCTCCGAGCAAACTGCGCAGCATTGCGTTCGACGATTTCGATGCCTCGATGATCTCGGCCGCTGCCGAGCAGGGGGATCCCATTGCCAAGGAGGCCTTCCGCTTTACGGGCGAGATGCTGGGCCGGGCTCTGGCCGACGTGGTGACGGTGACCTCTCCGGAGGCAATCTTCCTCTTCGGAGGGCTCTCGAAGGCGGGCAAGCTGCTCTTCGAGCCTACGCAGTGGTACATGGAGGAGAACATGCTCTTCGTCTTCAAGAACAAGGTGAAGTTGCTTCCGAGCGGTATTCAGGGCAAGAATGCCGCGATTCTGGGGGCTTCGGCGCTGATCTGGCAGGAGCAGGGACATCTCTGATTCGGTCCGTTTGTCACGGCGGTTCGATCCGGACATTTGCGGGCGGAGTTTCCGGACTCCGCCCTTTTTGAAAACCCAAACTACGAAAAAAGAGAATGAAACGATTTGTATTTTTGGCCGCGGCGTTGCTGACGTTCGGCATGGCGGGGGCCCAGATGCGGTTTGTGGATGCCACGGACCTTACGCTGATCGGCAAGGCCCTGCCCACCTCCCACCCTTACCACCGGATCGACACGGCGGTCTATAAGGGTTTCACGACTTCGGAAAACCAGCAGGTCCGCTGCCCGGCGGGTATGGCCGTGGTCTTCCGAACCAACTCCACGCGACTTGACCTGCAACCGGTCTATACCTCGTTCGTCTATGGCGGGACGAGTACGCCCCGGGTGGCTTCGGAGGGTTTCGACCTCTATATCCGGCAGGACGGCGAGTGGCTCTATGCCGCATCGCAGGCCTCCGGGAAACGGGGCCGGAGCTTTACGTTGATTAAGGAGATGGACTCTTCGGAGAAGGAGTGCCTGCTCTACCTCCCCAATTACAGCGAGCTGCTGTCGCTGCACATCGGAGTGGATGAGGGAGCCCGGATCGAGGCGATGGAGAATCCCTTCCGGCACAAGATCGTGATTTTCGGATCGAGCTTTACCCACGGAGTGAGCACGAGCCGTGCAGGGATGAGCTATCCGATGCAGATCGAACGCAATACGGGCATCTACTTTTGCAGTATTGCGTGCAGCGGCAACTGCAAACTCCAGCCCTACTTTGCCGACTACCTGCGGGACGTAACGGATGCCGATGCGCTGGTTTTCGACGGTTTCTCGAATCCCGATGCGGCGATGATCCGCGAGCGGCTGATCCCCTTCATCGCGCGGATCCGTGAAAAGCTGCCCTCCACGCCGTTGATTTTCGTGCAGACGATCTACCGCGAGAGCGGTAATTTCAACCTTGGGAGCCGGAGTCGTGAGGAGGCCAAACAGGCTGCGGCCCGCGAGATGATGGCTCAGGCCATGAAGCAGTTCGACCACGTCTACTTCATCGACAAGGCGAATCTGACGGGGACGGACCACGTCACTTCGGCCGATGGAACGCACCCTTCGGACCTGGGCTACTGGCGTTGGGCACAGAACCTCCAGCCCGAGTTGTTGAAGGTCTTCCGTCGATGCGGTATCCGCTGATGCGTATTTGTCGGGCGGGTGTACCCTGCCCGCTGCCCTTTTTTGAAATACTTCTTTGAAACAGCCCTGCCGCGAATGTCGTGGCAGGGCTGTTTTTGTGTCGATGCCGTCGGGAGGATTCCGGTTCGGGTTCCTTCCGGCTGTTCTCGAATCTGTGTGTTGTAGCCAAGGCGGGTGCAGGTGTCGAGAAAAAAGTGCTATCGGCCATGCGGAGCCGACAGCACTTTTTTTAGCACAGATGTTCCTGCTTTTTGGGCACGGGCCCCTCCCTTTGATACCGGAGTCCCCGCTTCTTGCGGCCTCCGTGGAACAGGTCCCTCCCTTTGATACCGGAGCCCCCGTCTTCTTGC
>CALUIG010000046.1 GCA_944320625.1 uncultured Alistipes sp. | reverse complement strand
GCTGTCGGTCAGCGATGGTACTTCGTCCCGCTCGCTTGCTTATCAGGCCTCCGCTTCGTATAATGTCTGGTCGAAGGTGACCGTTGGATTTACGTTGGCGAATCCCGTTTCGAATCTGACGATCCAGCTCGCGCCTTCTCAGGCCTTTGATTACAATGATCGCCAATACGGGTTGAATTTCGACGACATCGTGCTGACCACCGGAGGCGGCGGACAGCAGGTGGATTTCGGAACAGCCCCCTCGGGCGGCGAGTACCGTTGGCCCGAGCTGCCCGCCACGCCGGATGACATGACCAACAAGAAGATCCATACCTATTGGGCCTCGACAGTCACCTCCAAACAGTATCTGCGCAACTATACCTATTGCTACGATACCTACCGCCACTGCCCGCTCTGGATTGCCCATCCGCAGCACGCCTGCTATGAGGAGGGATCGGGGCGTACGGATGTCTGGAAAAAGGATGAATTCATGACCGATGCCGAGCAGGCGATCATCTATCCCTTGCCCGAGGTCAACGGGAATCGCGCTTTGTCGCTCTATACCGAGAGTCTGAACCGGCAGTGGACCCGCGGGCACATGTTGATGTCGAATTATCGCGGCGGGACGGATACGGAACTCAACGCCCAGACCTTCTATTCGAGCAACATCGCACCGCAGGGTGGCGACGCCTTCGACAAGTTGTGGGGTGCAGCCGAGATCCGGATTCAGGACTATTATGTCTGTGCCGATACGCTCTACTGTGTCTCCGGGGCCTATTTCGAGAACGACAACCTGACGGCCCGGGATGCGAGCGGTTGGAATACGACGGATGGCGGACAGGTCCGCTACTATGTGCCGGGCTATTCGAAGGTGTGCGTGATCCCGACCCACTTCTACAAGCTGATCCTGCGGACCCGCAGCGGGAATACCGGAAAAGCCATTCAGGAGTGCAAGGCCAGTGAACTCAAGGCCGTGGGCTTCTGGTTCGAACACGCCGACAGGATCAACGGCTCGTCGTCTCCGACGCTCAATGCAAGCTATATGAAATCCGTGGAGTGGATCGAACAGAAGACCGGTTTCACCTTCTTCCCCGAGGTGCCCGACGAGGTCAAGCAGCAGTGCAACCCCGCCGACTGGGGATTCTGATCGGTCCGCATGTCCGTAAAACAGACAGGGAGCGCAACCGTGCGCTCCCTGTTTTCGTATCCGGTCGGGATGGGCTGCATGCGGCTGCCGAGCCGGCTGCGGTCACTCTGCCGCCCCTTTCCCGGCGGTCAGACGCCGGTAGGCGATGCAGGCCGCCCAGCCCAGCACGGCTCCCACCAGCGCACCCCAGACGAGGTCCATCGGAAAATGTTTGCCGAGGTAGATGCGTGAGTAGCAGATGACCAGGGCGCAGAGCGTGACCAATCCCGAAAACCACCGTCGGCGGATCGTCCGTGCCGCGAAGAGTGCCAGTGCGACGATCGTTGCGGCATGGGCCGAGACACTGCCGTAGCGGCCGCTCACCGCCTCGACGGGAACATGCACCGCCCAGTCGCCCGAATAGCCTGCGGCAGCCAGCTCCTCCGGAGAGAGTCGCCGCAATACGCGCAGCGAGTCGGGGGCGATGTCGAGCCCTTCGAGCGAGGGGGTGAACATCGGGCGCCAGCGCGGTTCGAAATCGGGCAGCAGACCGCCCAACAATCCGTTGTGCTTGAAGATCCCCGCAATCATGTCGGCCAGCCCCACGGCCGCAGCCATCAGCACGAGAAACCACACCATTCCCCGCCAGCCCGCCTGTCGCCAGACGAGCCAGAGAATCAGCACGTAGAGCGGAATCCACATCGTCGTCCCCGAGAGCGTGAGCATCACGCGGTCCCACGTCGGCCCGCCGTCGAAGTTCAGTGCCAGAAAGAGTTGCTGGTCAAGGTTCTGCATCGGTCGTCTAAAATTGGAAGTAGATGAACGGCTGGATGTCGCTCGATTTGATCTGCATGACACACCAGATCATCGCGGCGGCCATCACCACCTGCAATAGCAGCGGGGCATGGGTCACGGCCCGTTGTGCCAGGGCGTCCACGCGTCCCGGCAGCAGGTGCAGTATGTAGCCCGCGGCGATCAGAGCGAAGACCCCGGCATAGCCCGTTACGACCTGCGGGATCATTGCGGCGTTGAAGTTCTCGAAGATCTGGTGCAGCATCAGCGAGACCGTCTGCATCGACTCGGCCCGGAACATCAGCCAGCCGAAGCAGACCAGGTTGAAGGTCACGAAAATTCCCGCCGCACGGCTCCACCAGTACATCTGCGATCCCAGGGCCTTGGCCCCCGGGACGACACTCATCCAGAGTTTATGCAGCGCCAGCGCCACGCCGTGCAGCCCGCCCCAGAGGATGAACCGGACCGCCGCACCGTGCCACAGTCCGCCCAGAAGCATCGTCAGCAAAAGATTCCCGTAGGTGCGCAGCCGCCCCTTGCGGTTGCCGCCCAGCGAGATGTAGAGGTAGTCGCGCAGCCACGACGACAGCGAGATGTGCCACCGCCGCCAGAATTCGGTGATCGTCGCCGACTTGTACGGTGCGTCGAAGTTCTTCGGGAAGCGGAAGCCCAGCAGCAGCGCAATGCCGATGGCCATGTCCGAATAGCCCGAAAAGTCGCAGTAGATTTGCAGGGCATAGCCGTAGATGCCCATCAGACACTCGAAGCCCGAGTAGAGCAGCGGTTCGTCGAAGATGCGGTCGACGAAGTTCAGCGAGATGTAGTCCGAGATGATCGCCTTCTTGAAGAGTCCCGTGAGGATCAGGAAGACCCCCGTGCCGAACATTTCGCGCGTGATGTGGATCGGGTTCTGGCGGATCTGCGGGATGAAGTCCCGGGCCCGGACGATCGGGCCCGCCACCAGCTGCGGAAAGAACGACAGGTAGAAGAGGTAGTCGAGCCAGTTCGTGAGTGGCTTCAGCTGGCCCCGGTAGACGTCGATCGTATAGCTCATCGACTGGAAGACGAAGAACGAAATGCCCACCGGCAGGAAGATGTTCTGGAATTGCAGGAATCCCTGGCCGAAGAGCTGGTTCGAGATGTCGATCAGGAAGTTCGTGTACTTGAAGTAACCCAGCATCCCGAGGTTCACCGCCACGCTCAATGCCACGAGCCACCGTTTCGTCCGGCGCCGTTCGGCGTGGCAGATGCCCCGGGCAATCAGAAAATCGCTCGCCGCGGCGAAGATCAGCAGCAGAAAGTAGATGCCGCTCGACTTGTAGTAGAAGTAGAGCGAAAAGAGAACCACATAGACGATACGTCCCATCGGCGCCCGGCGGAACGCACTGTAAACAAGCAGAAACCCCGCAAACAGAAAGAGGAAGAGTCCGCTGCTGAAGATCAGCGGAGAGGTGGCGTCATAGGTCATGAGCGCCAGCAGCTTTTCCCAGATGCCGTCCGTCGCGGGAAGTGTCATGGGCGCGGCAGGTTAAGGGTTTCGGAGCCGACGGACGGAAACAGCTCGTGTTCGATGCGGGCCCGTTGCAGGGAGTCCATCACCTCTGCGGCCTTCGCCCGGCGGAGCTCCGCCGCACGACGCTCGGCATAGGCCCGGCACGCCTCGGCATTCAGTGCGTCGAACAGTGCCCACGCCACACGCCGGCCGCCGGCATAGTTGATATGGGTGTAGTCCTTCCCGGCCCAGCCGTTCCGCACGAACTCCGCCATGCCGCCCTGCGCACGCATCGCGTCGCTCGTGGGCCAGAATGCCGCACCCGTGTTCCGGGCCGCCGAGCGCTGGCTCTCCAGCATGTAGGGAATGGCGTCCATCGGCTCGAAGCCCGCGTCGGTCTTCACCGAGCGGTCGCTCACGCCCAGTACCAGCACCGCAGCTCCCGGGAAGCACTGCCGTACGTAGGCCACCATCTTCTCGATTTGCGTCGCATAGCCCCGGTAACTCTTGACGCCGGCCTGCATGATGTTCAGACCATACTGGAGGATCACCAGGTCGTAGGGCGCGAACGAATGGATCCGGGCGTTGACCGACGGATTGGTCCAGAACATCGCCTGGCCGTTGTTGCTGCGAATCGAATAGTTGTCCACCACCACGCCGCGCCCCTCGAAGATCGCACCGTAGCCGATGAACTGCTCCGGGCCCGAAAGCACCCGGAAACCCAGCGAATGAATGTGCGGGGCCGAGACGGCGATCTGGCGTACCGAGGCGTCGCCCGGAACGCCGAACTCCCGGCGCAGCGTGTCGTTCAGCGTCACCTCCACGCGGCTGTCGTGCGGTGAGAGAAAGAGGATCCGGGCATCCGTACACTCATCCAGCCGTTCGCGGTAGTCGGTGTTCTCCCACCGGGTCGAGGCGCCCGCGGCGGGCTGGCTCACCCAGCCCGAAACGTAGAAGCGTTCACGCAGAAAATCCGGAGCCGACTTGCGCTGCATGATGTTATAGGTCGTCCACCCCTTCGACTGGGTCTTTACCGTGCGGCGGAAAGCCGTCAGCGGCGAGGCCATCGGTGCGAAGCCCGTGCCGCCGCCCGGCCGCCCGCCGAAAGCCGTCTGGAGCCGTTCGCGCAGGTCTGCCGTGAGAATGTCGCCCTCGACGAAGGAGTCCCCGAGAAAGGCGATCCGAACCGGACGACGGGCCTGCAGGAGCGTATCGCAGAAGGCTCGGATGGCTCCGCTGTCGCTGTAATCCTCGATCGGGGTCAGCGTCGGGACCCAGCGGGCCGAGTCCGGTTCGCGCAACTCGTAGGGGGCAAACTCCGCCGGAAGACGCCATTCGAACGTCGTCGGGACCTCACGCGGCGTCGTGTCGGCCTCGATGCGCGAAGCGACCTCCTCCAGATCGATCCGGAACTCCTCCTCGTCGTAGAGTTCCGGCGTGGCCGACGCCTCCGCCGCGGCCGAGTCGTCGAAGGTCATGAGGTCTGAAAGGATGTTCGCACGGCGCAGGCGGATCTCCCCGATGCTCTGCGGGGGTATGAAACTTACGGCCACGAGCACTGCGATGAGTGCCGCGGCCGCCAGCCAGGTGCGATGGATGTACTCTTTCTCCGGGGAGCTCATCTGTGTGTCAGTCGCGTCGTCCGAGGATCAGGAAGACGTAGTAAAGAACCGAGGCGATGGCGCTCAGTGCGGCGACCAGGTAGGTGCGGGCCGCCCACGAGAGGGCCTCTTTGGCCTGCGTGAGCTGGATGCCCTGCATCGTACGGCTCGCCTGAAGCCACTCCAGCGCCCGGGCCGAGGCGTTGTACTCCACCGGGAGCGTCACGATCGAGAAGAGGGCCGACATGGCGATCAGTCCCACGCCGATCCAGCACAGCACTTCGTTCTGCGTCGTGGCCAGGATCACCAGACCCAGGATGATCACCCACGTCGCGGCCGACGAGGCGAACTGAACAACCGGGACCAGCTGCGAACGAAGCACCAGCGGGGCGTAGCCGCGGGCGTGCTGTACCGCATGGCCGCACTCGTGGGCCGCGACGGCCGCGGCAGCCACGCTCGTCGACGAGTAGACCGAGTCGCTCAGGTTCACGGTCATCGTCTGCGGGTTGAAGTGGTCGGTCAGCTGGCCGCTCACGTGCGTTACCTTCACGTTGTGGATGTTGTTGTCGCGCAGCATCTTCTCGGCAACCTCCGCGCCCGTCATGCCGCCCGGAAACTGTACTTTCGAATACTTCTTGAAAACCGATTGCAGGCGTGCCTGCACCAGAAATCCGATCACGCCGATGGCGATGATCAGCACGAACATGCCCATCGTCGCGGCGTCGTAACGTGCGGCGTGCGGCTCTGTGTAATAGCCTGCCTGAAGCAGGAGGAAAAGGGGTTGATACATGATCGTCTGTGTTTATTGTTTCTTTCGGAACGTATAATACGAGCCGGCCTGCTGGCTCGGCATCAGTACCATATCATTAACGTTCATATGCGCCGGTAATTGTGCGACCCAGGCGATTGCCTCCGCAATATCCGCGCCCGTAAGGGGTTCGACCCCTTCGTAAACTGCTGCGGCCCGGGCCTTGTCGCCGTGGAAGCGCACCTCCGAGAACTCCGTCTCGACCATTCCGGGGCGGATCTCCGTGACCTTGATCCCCGAGGCGAGCAGGTCGGCGCGCATCGACTGCGAGATGGCGTGCACGGCGTGTTTCGATGCGCAGTAGACCGCGCCGTTCTCGTAGGGCTCCGTCCCGGCGATCGAACCGAGGTTGATGATATGTCCGCCGCCCGCGGCCACCATTTTCGGGGCAATCACCCGCGTGACGTAGAGCAGGCCCTTGACGTTGGTGTCGATCATTGCGTCCCAGTCGCGCGTGTCGCCGCGGTCGATGTGCTCCAGCCCGGCGGCCAGTCCGGCGTTGTTGACCAGCAGGTCCACCCGTTCGAGCGGCTCCAGAAAGCGCCGCACCTCCTCTTCCGAACGGACGTCGAAGACAAGGGTCGTGCAACAACCCCCGGCAGCTTCGATCTCGGCCTTCAGCGCCTCCAGCCGCTCGGCGCGGCGTCCCGTGGCGATGATCGCATAGCCCGCGGCCGAAAGCCGCAGTGCCGTGGCGCGCCCGATGCCCGAGGTCGCACCCGTGATGAGAGCCTGTTTTTTCATGAAATTCCCGTATTTCGGGCAAAAATACGAAATTTATATGTTTCTTTGCATAAATTTTCCGACAAAATACCGCGTTCGTGAATCTTGCCTTTTTCATCGCCCGTCGCATGGCCCGGCCGACTCCGGAAAACAGACCCGGAGTCATGGAACGCATTGCCGTCGGGTCGGTGGCGCTCGGAATCGCCGTGATGATCCTGGCGATTGCCGTCGTCATCGGATTCAAGCGTGAGGTCGCCCGCAAGATGGAGGGGCTGGCCGCACACGTCGCCGTGACGGACATCCGCGGGGTCGAGGCTCTCGATGCGCAGCCCGTCGTGCGGAATGCCCGGATCGAGGAGTTGATCCGTACGACCGACGGATTTGTCGATATGGCTCCCTATGCCGTCAAGGGTGGAATTCTCCGCACGGACGATGCCGTGGGGGAGGTGGTGCTCAAGGGGGTCGGGAGCGATTACGACTGGAGTCGTTTCCGCGAATGGCTCGTCGACGGAGACCTGCCCCGGGTGGGCGATTCGATTCGCACGAAGGATATTCTGCTCTCGCGGGTCCTGGCCGATCGGTTGCAGCTGGGGGTCGGAGACAAGGTTGAAATGCTCTTCGTGGAAGCCGCGGAGAGACCCCGGCGCGACCGCTTCAAGGTCACCGGAATCTTCGACTCCGGCATGGAGGAGATGGATCGCACGATGCTCCTCACCGACATCCGCAACGTGCAGCGCCTTGCGGACTGGGGACCCGACGAGATCTCCGGATACGAAATCCGGACCCGGTCGCTCGACGAGGCCGAAGCCTTCGCCCGCACCCTCGGACGCAGGTTTCTCTACGACGAGGGTGACGGTACGGAAAACCTCGCCGTGGAGAGTGTCACGGAGCGCTATGCCAACATCTTCGACTGGCTCAAGGCCCACGACGTGAATGCCGCGGTCATCATCGTCATCATGCTCGTTGTCGCCTTTTTCAACATGACCTCGGCGCTGTTGATCCTCGTGCTCGAACGCACTCGCATGATCGGACTCCTGAAGGCCCTCGGCATGCGGAACGGGCAGATCCGCCGCATTTTCCTCTGGAGGGCGGCGTTCGTCACCCTGCGCGGACTCTGCTGGGGGAATCTCGTCGGAATCGGGATCTGTCTGTTGCAGCAATGGACTCATCTGGTCAAACTCGACTCCGAAGGGTATCTCCTCTCCGAAGTCCCCGTATCGCTGGGGTGGGGGTGGTGGCTGGCACTCAATGCCGGATTCATTGCCGCCATCGTGGCCCTGCTCGTGATCCCCACGGCCGTCGTCGCCCGTGTCAAACCCGAAGAAACGATCCGTTACGAATGAAACCTTACAATACCGATCAGACCAAAAAGGAGGAGGTTCGCGAGATGTTCGACCGCATCGCTCCGAAGTACGACCTGCTCAACCATACGCTTTCGGCAAGTATCGACCGGCTGTGGCGCCGTCGCGTCGTGAACATCGTGCGCCGTGCGAAACCCCGCCGGATCCTCGACCTCGCAACCGGGACCGGAGATCTGGCCATCGCTCTGGCTCGCCGTATCGATGGCGTGCAGGTACTCGGGGTCGATCTTTCGGAAGGAATGCTCGACATCGCGCGCCGCAAGATCGAGGCGCGCGGGCTTGACGGGAGGATTGTCCTCGACCGCGGGGATGCCGAGCATCTGGAGGTTGCACAGGCTTCGATCGACGTGGCCACCGTGGCCTTCGGAGTGCGCAACTTCGGGGATCTCGACGTCGGGCTCCGCGAACTGGCCCGTGTCATCAGACCCGGAGGCAAGGTCGTTATCCTGGAGTTTTCGAGACCCGCGAATCCCTGGTTCCGGACCGTGTACGAGTTTTACGCCTATCGGATTCTGCCCCGCATCGGAGGACTGGTCTCGCACGACAGAAAGGCCTACGAATATCTCCCCGCTTCGGTCGGAGAGTTTCCCCTCCCCGCGGAGTTCCTCCGCAGGCTGGAGGCCGCCGGCTTCAAAAACTGCAAGACCCGGAGTCAGAGTTTCGGAATAGCTCAGATATATACGGGTGAACGATGAAAATGGATATGAAACGTGCTCTTCTGTATCTGCTGTTGCTGACCGTGGCGCTTTCGGCCGGCTCGTGCCGCCGCGCCGTGGAGCGGGTCGGACGCAAGATCCGCTTCGAAGCCGTCGAGCGGATCGAACGCCAGGGACTCACCGGAGCCGAAGTCGTCGTGCGCATCGACAACGGTTCGGGTTACAATCTGACCCTCTCGTCGGCGGAAATCGGAATCCATTACGGCGCTTCCTGTGTCGGAACCCTCGTGCTGTCTCAGCCCGTTGAGGTGCCTCGCCGGAGTGTGGCAAGTGTCGTCACCCGGTGGCGGATCCGGATCTCCGATCCGTTGGCGCTCTATCTGCTGGCCCGCAAGGTCAAGGACGGAGAACTTGCCCGGATTGCCCTTTCGTGCAAGGCCGAGGGACGGGGTGGACCCGCTCCCGTGAAATTTTCCCGTGAAAAGGTGCCTTTGTCCGAATTTTTGAATACCTTTGGACTGTCGATTCAGGATGTCGAAAAATATCTGAAATAAAATGAGATTCGGAACGCTGATCCTCGCTTTGCTCCTCCCCGCCGCGGCTACTGTCGTTCGGGCCCAGTCGCTCGATACCTTCAAACAGCGGCTGGCTCAGCCTACGGCCGGGTCTGCACTCTTTGATCCGGCCCGTGTGCTCGTCTCTGAACACGGGGATGCCGCCCGGGCCGTCGCCGAGGCTGCCCGGAGTGCCCAGAAGCTCTCCTACAAGGGATATCGCGTCTGCATCTTCTTCGACAACGGTCCCGATGCCCGGAGCGGTGCCATCGCCGCCAAAGAACGCTTCGAAGAGACCTTCCCCGGGGTCCGGGTCTACATGGTTTACGAGAGCCCCTGGTTCTCGGTCTCGGTCGGAAACTGCCTCACATCCGAAGAGGCTATCATCTTGAAGGGCAAGGTCTCAGGAACATTCCCCAAAGCCTTCCTCAAGAACGAAGTCCTCTCCGTGGCAGACCTGCTGGAATAAATTCCGGCCGTGTTTGAAAATTCTTATTTTTTCCTTTGCTTTTTTGGGGCGAATATTTATCTTTGCGGCGTTTTTAAGATTTATTAATAACTAAAAACGTTTGACGCCATGAAAAAGATCTTCTCTTTTGTCATCGTTCTGGCTGCCGCCGCTATGGTAGGCTGCTGCGGCAACGCCAACAAGAAGGCTGCTGCCGAGGGTGCCGCTACGGAAGCCGCCGCTACTACGGAAGCTGCCGCCGCTTGTGAGGCTTGCACCGAGAAGTGCGATTCGACCGCTGCCTGCGAGCAGGCCGATTCGACCGCTACCGCTGCTGCCGAGACGACTGAGGCTGCAAAATAAGTAGCTCGCTCGAAAAAGAGGCGATTCCCGAAAAGAATCCCTTCTCGAAAAGGTACGACAGATCAGCTATCGATCTGTCGTACTTTTTTTGACGCTCTCCCTGCCGGAAGGGGGCCGTTGACCGCTGTTGTCGCGTTTTTCGGCTTGGACGGTGCCTCTTTCCGGAAAAATTGCGTATTTTTACCGCATATTCTCCGTCTTGGCTTGTTTTATTGTCATCATAGATTGTCCATGAACGTATTGCTTATCAACGGAAGTCCTCATCGTGAGGGAAATACCTTCATCGCCCTGAGTGAAGTGGCCCGGGCTCTCGAAGCCGAGGGAATCGGTACCGACATTGTCTGGATCGGAACCAAACCCGTGCCCGGATGTATTGCCTGCGGGAAGTGCGCCCGCGAGGGGCGCTGTGCCTTCAATGACGAGGCTTATCAGGCCGTGTACGAGAAGCTCGCCTCGGCCGATGCCCTGGTTGTCGGTTCTCCGGTCTATTTTGCAGGTCCGAACGGTTCGCTGTGTGCCCTGCTCGACCGCCTGTTCAGCTCCTGTTCGGCCCGGTTGGCCTACAAGCCGGCTGCCGCGGTGGTCGTGTGTCGTCGGGGAGGTGCCAGTGCGGCATTTGACCGGCTGAACAAGTATTTCACCATCTCGAACATGCCTGTCGTTTCGTCGCAGTATTGGAACAGCGTCCACGGACGTCAGCCCGGCGAAGCCTCGCAGGACGAAGAGGGTTTGCAGATCATGCGTGTCCTCGGACGGAACATGGCCCGGATGCTCAAGGCCGGGCTGCTGGCTTCGGAACTCCGCCCCGAACCCGAACCGCGCATCGTGACGAGTTATATCCGATAGGAGGAGCGGATGCGACCCCGTCGGTCGTGCCTCCGCGTCTGCAAATGGCAGAAAAAATCGCCGCTATTTGCAGATTCCGGAAATATTGCGTATTTTTGCCCCGTCTCCCGGAAAGATGCAGGAGTGGTTGAACTGGCCCGCCTGGAAAGCGAGTAAACCTCAAAAGGGTTTCAGGGGTTCGAATCCCCTTCTTTCCGCTCGTTCGGAGAACCTTCGTTAACGGCTCCGATTCTGAATTTTCCCCCCGGTCACTGGTTGTGGCCGGGGTGATTTTTTGTTTGTGCGGGAGGGGCGGTGTCGGATGCCCGTTAAGGCCTCTCAGATCTGGCGGTTCGGAAGGTTGTGCGAGGAGGCAGAGCGTTCCCGAAGCACCGCCAGCATCTCCTCGGCAATCTCCAGCAGGGTCCAGGTCGTGCGACCTTTCCGCAGGCGGAGCCGTTCCCCGGCAATCCGGAGCGGCTCGAGCAGGCCGATCGCCGCAACGATGTAGGGCGGAAATCGGAGATTGTCGATTTCGTATTTCAGCTGGTTGAGGTAGTTCAGGAAGGTGTCGTAGGTCGTACCCAGCAGGTAGCGTCCGTAAAGTTCGAAAATGCGCTTGCAGTTGCGGTGCGAATTCTCCCGTTCGAAGTAAAACTGTTTCAACTCCTGGGCCAGGAGTATGCGCCATTTCAAGTGGTTGGGAACGTACATGGGTTTCGGTTTTTGGGGGTTTGGGTCTTCCGGGCAAGGCTCTCCCGGCACGGAAACCGGCGTGGACTCCCCCGGAGTGTCCGGCGTCGGCCTGGTATGGGCTTCTCGCTCTCCGGTGGTGGCGGTGACCGGCTCTCGTTTCGGCAAATGTGCCGATTCCCGGATGCTTTTCCAATCAGAACCCCAAGGATCAAGGTTCATTTTATATTTTAAATTGTTTTATTTTGTATTAAATATTGTATTCATGGGCAAATTTAAGAAAAAGATCCGATTCGGCAAGTACGCCTGTGCCTGAACTTCCCGCACGTCCGGATCCCTCCGTGCAGTCAGATGGAGAGGTGTGGTGCCTTGCCGGGAGCGCTCTCTTTTTTGAAGATCCCCTCTTGCCCCGAGCGGATTATTTTCGTACATTTGTCTAAATAGCTTCCGAATACGATGAACAGACTGATCACCCTGCTCCTTTCGGCCCTGTTTCTGGCCTCTTGTGCCGGAACGCCGAATTCCTACGAATTGCTTCCCTATCCCAACCAGCTGACTCCCCGCTCGGGATCGTACGATGTCTCCGGGGCCTCATTCGTTTGCGACCAACGCCTCGACGAGGCGTCACGTGCGGCGATCGAGGCGTTTGCCGACCGGCTCGCACAGGCCTCGCAGTCGGTTTGTCCGGTCTCCTGCGTCGAAGATCCTGCCGAAGGCGGCGGATTCTCCTTCCGGGTCGACGACTCCCTCGCTGCGGAGCGTTACCGGCTCGACATATCCCGCTCGGGAGTCTGCGTGAGCGCTTCGTCGCTCCCCGGCTTCCTCTATGCACTGCAAACGATCGGACAACTCCTTCCTCCCGCATTCTACGGCGGGGAATCCGATCCCGAAACCTCCTGGGTGCTGCCTTGCGTGGCGATCGACGACGCTCCGCGGTTTGCATACCGGGGGCTGATGATCGATGTCGCCCGGCATTTCTTCTCCACCGATCAGATGAAGAAGATCATCGACCTGATGACCTTCCATAAACTCAACCGCCTCCACTGGCATCTGACCGACGATCAGGGCTGGCGGATCGAAATCAAGCGCTATCCCCGGCTGACGGAGTTCGGCAGCATCCGCAAGGGAACGGTCGTGCGGAAGGAGTGGGATCATTACGACGGGGTGCCTTATGGCGGATTCTATACGCAGGAGGAGATCCGGGAGGTGGTGGCCTATGCCGCGGCCCGCGGCATTACGGTGGTTCCCGAGATTGACCTCCCGGGGCATATGCTCGCCGCTCTGGCCTGTTATCCCGAACTGGGGTGTACGGGGGGACCCTATGAGGTTTGGGGGCGCTGGGGAGTCTCCGAAGAGGTCCTTTGCGTCGGGAAGGAGAAGACCTTCGAATTCCTTGAAAACGTCCTCTCGGAGATCCTGGAACTCTTTCCCTCGGAATACATCCACATCGGAGGTGACGAGTGTCCGAAGGTCCGCTGGGAAAAATGCCCCGTCTGCCAGGCCCGGATCCGCGAACTGGGAATCCGGGGCGATGACAGACATCCCGCCGAATATTACCTTCAGAGTTATGTGACGGCCCGGATCGAGCGGTTCCTGAACGAACACGGACGTCGGATCATCGGCTGGGACGAAATCCTCGAAGGGGAGTTGGCTCCGAATGCCACGGTCATGTCCTGGCGCGGATCGGAGGGTGGAATCGCCGCTGCCAAGCTCGGGCATGATGCGATCATGACCCCCACGACCCATTTCTATTTCGACTACTATCAGGGTCGGGACGTGGAGAACGAACCCTTCGGAATCGGAGGGTACGTGCCCGTCGAGAAGGTCTACTCCTACGAACCCGTCCCCGATTCACTGGCACAGGAACTCAATGACCGGATCCTGGGGGTGCAGGCTAATCTGTGGACCGAGTACATCAAGACTCCCGAACATCTGGAGTACATGCTTCTGCCGCGTCTGGCGGCTCTGAGCGAGGTGCAGTGGTGCGATCCCGGACGTCGGGAGAGGTCCCGTTTTGCCGGGGCCCTGCCGCATATCGTGGATATTTATGACCGGTGGGGCTATACCTATTCTCCTGTGGTCTTTGGTGTCGCCTGCACGGTGGACAACAATCCCGACAAGGGGTGTGTGACGGTGACGCTTTCAACGCTCGGCGACGCCCCGATCCACTACACGCTCGATGGATCGGAACCTTCCGGGCAGAGCCCGCGCTATACGGCCCCGTTCGAGATCCGGGAGGGGTGTACGCTTCAGGCCGTTGCGCTGCGCGATCACATTCAGTCCCGAATGCTGAAGCAACCCTTTGTCGACAGCAAAGCCCTCGGGCATGCAATCGTCCTGGAGTCGGAACCCCTGGCCAAATATCGCTTCGGAGCGCCCGAAACGCTTGTCGACGGTGTGGAGAGCTATCCCAGCTACACCAACGGCGAGTGGGTCGGATGGTTCGGGGATCCGATGGTCGTGACGATCGATATGGCCGGTGCGGCTTATCATGAGGTTTCGCTCGGAACCCTCGTGCTGAAGGGGGACGATATTTTCCCGCCTCGGGCTCTCGTGGCGGCCATTTCCGACGATGGGACGACCTTCACCGAGGTTGGACGTCTCGAGATTCCGATGGAAGGGGAGGCCGATCCCGACGGACTGAAGAGTTACGAAGTGACCTTCCCCGAAACAACGGCGCGTTATCTGCGGGTCGAGGCCCGGACGGTTGACCGGATTCCCGACTGGCATCGTGCGCGTGGAAAGAAGGGATTTCTCTTTGTAGACGAGATTGCCGTCCGTTGAGGCTGTCTTCCGCTGAGGTGCCGAATCGGGGAGTGCCGGGGTTTCTTCCGTGCACTCCCCGATTCGTTTCTCTTACAGAAGGGCGATGTCTCGCCTCTCTCCGGGCTGCTTTCGGGTGACGGGTCGGAGAGGGTCAAAGAGGGTCGGTGGCGGTCGGTGGCGGTCGGTGACAGTCGGTGACGGTCGGGAGGCGGAGAGATGCCTTGCTACCCCCCCCCTCCTATTCCGGGTAGATCATTTGGATGGTGGCTCCGCCGTCGATGGTCAGGGTTTGCCCGTTGAGAAAGTCGTTGGCCTCATCGCACAGAAAAAGGCAGGCCCGGGCAATATCTTCGGGGGTTCCGACCCGGCCCGAAGGGTGGAAACGATGATCCTCGGGGCGCAGCTGCTCCTCCTCGCGTACGTGGATCCACCCCGGAGCAATGGCATTGACCGTGATGTGAAGCGGGGCCAGGGAGACGGCCAGCGAGTGTGTCAGTGAGTAGATGCCGCCTTTCGAGGCGGAGTAGGCCTCGGTCCCGGATTCGCTCTGCAGGTAGCGCGTCGAGCAGAGGTTGATGATACGGCCGTATTTCCGATTGCCGTTCGATTGCCGGTGGAGGGCCAGTTGGCGTGAGGTGATGAACACCGGGCGCAGGTTGGTGGCGATCACCCGGTCGAACTCCTCGATCGAAAGCTCCGTGAGGGGCTTGAAGTGGCTGATCCCAACGTTGTTTACCAGGATGTCGATGTCGCCCAGCCTCTCGAAGATCCCTTGCATGCACCGTTCGAGGTTGACTGCGTCGGTAACGTCCGCCTGGCAGAAGCGGGCTCCGGTTTCGGCTGCGGTTTGTGCTCCGAGTTCGGGATTGATGTCGCAGAAGACCACTTCGTCGCCCTGTCGGGTGAAGGCCTCGATGATTCCTTTTCCGATTCCGTGGGCGCCGCCCGTAACGAATACGCGTCTTTTCATGGTTTCCGGATTTTTTTACAAAGATAGTGCAAGC
>CALUIG010000045.1 GCA_944320625.1 uncultured Alistipes sp. | reverse complement strand
GTGGCATCGCCGCCGGTCAGAAGAGCGTGGCATCGCCGCCCGGAGCGCCGAAGCCCAGGTGCTCCCACGCCAGCGGTGTCGCCTCGCGGCCCCGGGGCGTGCGCTTCAGGAAGCCCTCCTTGATCAGGAACGGTTCGTAGACCTCCTCGATCGTCCCGGCCTCCTCGCCGACGGCCGTGGCAATCGTGTTCAGACCCACCGGCCCGCCGTTGAACTTCTCGATGATCGTTCCCAGGATCTTGTTGTCCATGTGGTCCAGACCCCGCGAGTCGATGTTCAGCGCCGTGAGTGCCACCCGCGTGATCGGCAGGTCGATGTGCCCCTCGCCCTTGACCATGGCGAAATCCCGCACGCGCCGCAGCAGCGCATTGGCAATACGCGGTGTGCCGCGCGAACGCAGAGCCACCTCGCGTGCCGCATCGTCGTCGATCGAGACGTCGAGAATCCGTGCCGAGCGCCGTACGATTCCCGCAAGGACCTGCGCGTCGTAGTACTCCAGGTGGCACTGGATCCCGAAACGCGCCCGCAGCGGCGAGGTCAGCAGTCCGCTGCGCGTCGTGGCGCCGATGAGCGTGAAGGGCGCCAGCTCGATCTGGATCGAGCGTGCCGAGGGCCCCTTGTCCAGTACGATGTCGATCTTGAAGTCCTCCATCGCCGAGTAGAGGTACTCCTCCACAATGGGGCTCAGACGGTGGATCTCGTCGATGAAGAGCACATCCCCCGGATTGAGGTTCGTGAGCAGTCCCGCCAGGTCCCCCGGCTTGTCCAGCACCGGACCCGACGTCACGCGCAACTGAGCCCCCATCTCGTTGGCAATGATGTTCGCCAGGGTCGTCTTTCCCAGACCCGGAGGGCCGTGCAGCAGCACGTGGTCGAGCGAGTCGCCGCGCATGAGCGCCGCCTGGATGAAGACCCGCAGGTTGTCGACAATCTTCTCCTGCCCGGCGAAGTTCTCCAACTCCTGCGGGCGGATCCGGTTCTCGAATTCGAGGTCGCTTTCGGTATTGCGTACGATGGACATGGCACAAAGATACGTTTTTTCGGCGAATCCCGCTCCCTCGAGGATAAAAAATCCGGTCCGCAACATCTTGTCGCGGACCGGAACAGCTGCCGCCCCGGAGTGGCTACTTCTCCTGCGGCAGATCGAGTTTCAATTCCTGGTTGCCGTTTTCGCGGGTCGGGATCAGCAGGTTGATTCCCTTCTTGCCCTCGAGCTCCGCGGACAGCGGCGTGAGGTCGAACGAAACGTAGAAACCATAGTCGGCGCCCCGGGCATCGTCCCCGTCGTCATGCAGGACTACCACGTCGAGGTAACCCTCCTCGCTCTGCTCGAACTCCGTCGTGCCGCTCTTGTCCACGGCCAGCGTGAACGTATGGCGCGAATTGTCGCGGACCGCGTACAGGGCATAGAAGGTCAGCCATTCGTCCGTGAGGTTGAACGTCCCCTGCTGGAAGCCGGTCTTCGCGTCGCCCAGCTCCGCCAGGCGCGCCGCATCATCCACGACCTCCGAAGTCCCCGTATAGATCTCATTCACGGCGTAGAGCGCAATATTGTAGCGATAGCCCGGGATCGTCTCCTCAAGCAGCGAGAACCAGATGATCGCCCGCTGTTTCGTGCCGTCGTCTTCGGGTCGGTAACCCGGAACGCGGGTCTTGTCGCTCGGATAGAGCTTGTCGCCGTTGTCGCGCTGGAAATAGTAGTCTCCGCCGTCGAGCGGGCAGACCGTGGTGATCAGCGGGGTGTTCTTCGGGTAGTCCCCGTCATCGTCGTTGCAGGCCGAAAGCCCCGATACGGCCAGGGCTGTCAGCAGGTATAAACCGATTTTTTTCATGCTTTCCATATATTTTTGTTACCTTTCGCCCTTAAAACGGGGGGATGGCGCGAATACTGCACGACCCGGAAATTTTTTTCCATCCCGCGCAGTCTTTCCGCCTTTCCCGCATTTACATGGAGGAACAACCGATGCAGATGGAGGAACAGATACTGGCCGAAGGGTGCAGAAAAGGCGACAGTGCGGCCCGAAAGGAGCTGTATGACCGCTTTGCAGGACGGCTGTTGGCGATCTGTGTGCGCTATGTCGGGGACCGGGCTACGGCCGAGGACCTCATGCACGACGCTTTCCTCCGGATTTACGGCGCTTTCGACCGCTTTTCCTTCCGGGGGGCCGGGTCGCTCCGGGCCTGGATCGAACGCATTACGGTCAATGTCGCCCTCGAATGGCTCCGGAACCGGAACCGCCTCGGAACCGTCGAACTCGACGAGAACCGGGCCGCCGGAGAGATTGCCGAACCCGAACCCGCAGAGGTGGCCCGTGTGCCGCGTGAGGTGCTCCTGCGCTTCGTCGCGGAACTCCCGGACGGATACCGTACGGTTTTCAACCTCTACTGCATTGAGGAACGATCCCATCGTGAGATCGCCGATCTGCTGGGAATCAACGAGAAAAGCTCCTCCTCGCAGTTGTTTCGCGCCCGGACCCTCCTGGCCCGCCGCATCAAGGCTTATTTGGAGACGCACTGATGATGATGAAACAGAATAAAGATTGGACCGATGTCATGCGAAGTGCGCTGCACGACGCCGAACTCCCGCCTGCGAAGGAGGGTTGGGAACGACTGCAGCGTGAACTCGAAGGGCTCGAAACCCCTGTTCCCGAGCCCCCGAGAAGCGTATGGCGGATCTATGGACCGCGGATTGTCGCTGCCGCTGCTGCCGTATTGATAGGAGTCGTGGCTGGAGAGATGCTCCTCCGGCGTCCGGATATGGAGTTGGGGAAAAAGCGTCCGGTTGTCGCTTCGCTGACGGAGACGGAGGAGCCCGCGGTCGGAATGCCTCGGCTCCCCGAGACGGGGACCTTGCGGAAAGAGCTGGCCCAGGCCTCCGGTTGGGACGAGGCGCCCGGGGTTGGATCTTCCGCTTCCGCCGGGTCCGGATCCTCCATCGGCTCCCTTGCCGGTACGGGAAGGTCCGCAACGCCGGGACTCTTGGCTGCGGTGACGGCTAAGGCGGAAGCCTCGGCCGGGGATCGGCCGGCGTCTCCGGAACGGATTCCGGAGACGATGGAAACGATCTCCGAAACGGAACTCCCGGTGCGGGAGGGGCGTGTTGCGGAGCCGACGACAGGACCGGCTCCGGAGGCGGAATCCGCCGTCCGTGAGAAGCGTGCGGAGAGCCGGACCACGGGGGCGGAAGCCGCGGAGCGGACAACGCGTGCGGATGCCGCGGACGAGGGCTCTCCGGCTCGGTCGAATGCCTGGCAGAAACGGAGTTTCGAATCCGCGACGGAGCGCTCCGTCGGAACGGCACGCCGTTCACAACGCCCCGGAACTTCGCTTTCGCTCTTCGCAGGCGGCGGGATGACCGGGGCAACCCCCGCTCCGGTTACTGCGTTGCGCAGCTACTCCGCCATGTCGGGGGATGCCGTCTCCATCATCGGAAACGGGGACAATTTCTCCCCCATGGAGCGCCGCGATTACGATGAAAGTGACTTCAAGCACCATCTTCCCCTGAGTTTCGGACTCTCCGTCCGCAAGTATTTCGCCTATGGCCTCTCCCTCGAAAGCGGGTTGAACTATACCTTGCTGCGCTCCGAGGTGCGGATGCGCTATTCGTCGGAGGACGTGAGTCAGAAACTGCATTTTGTCGGAGTACCCCTGCGGCTGAACTGGCAGTTTGTCGAGCGGGGCCGCTTCTCGGCCTATGTCGGGGCCGGAGGCATGCTCGAAAAGTGCGTTTCGGCCAAATTCGGCAGCGAAACCGTCGACGAATCCGCAATTCAGTGGTCCATCCTTGCCGCTTTGGGCGCCCAGTACAGCCTGGGCAATCTGGTCGGACTCTATTTCGAACCCGAGGTCTCCTATTATCTTACCGATACCGAACTGCAGACCTCGCGGAGCGATGCCCCGCTGACGCTTTCGCTCCGTGTGGGTGTGCGCTTGCTGTTTTGATCCTCTTGCCCCCCCCCTCTCCGGACGGCACGGCCTTTGCTTCCTCTCTCTTCCGCAAAGACCCGTGGCCCGATGTCCGTGCCCGGAGTCGGATCTTTTCTGATGCACTTATTAATTATAAGGAATGGAGCCCGCTCCGCAATGTCTCGCTCTTCGGCATTCCGACCGGAACGGGGGTGTTTGATCGTGTTACTTCCGCGATCAAAATTGCTATTTTTGTGTTGGTGGTAAGAAATTTGTTATTATTTTTGTGGAATAAGTGGCGTATGATTTGTTCTTTTATTCCGCTCCGAAAAACGGACAAAAAAAAGCACAGAAACGAAAAATCGTCGCTGTGCCTGGTAGTCCCGACGGGAATCGAACCCATATCGTAAGAACCGGAATCTTGTATTCTATCCATTGAACTACGGGACCGGGACTGCAAAGATACAAAAAAAATTAAATTAACGAAAAAAAATGCGGGAAAAGCAGAATAATTGGCTTAGAATTGAGGCGGTGATCAAGTGGGCGAATATGTCGACCAACTATTTTGCTCGTTATATCGGCCTGGCTCGAGGCGAGAATCTCTATCAGATCAAACGCGGAAACAACGGTATTTCGCTGGATGTGGCCGACCGGATCGTCTCCAAATTCCCCCAGATCGACAAACTCTGGCTGCTGACGGGTGAAGGCCAGATGTTCGCCGACGAACGGCTCCGAAGCCCCCAGATCCCCTTTTACGCCGTCGATGTCGAACTCGGAATGAGCCGGCTCGAGGAACTCGAAATCCAAAGCAATCTGATCATCCCTCCGGTCGGAGAGTGCGACCTGGCCATGACCTACTCCGGGCGTGCCATGGGGGATTGTATCCCCCCCGGAACCCTGCTGCTCCTGAAAGCCGTGGACCGGGACGCAATTATTCCGGGCGGAGAATATGTGATTGTCAGCCGAAAAATTGTAACTTTGCGCATAGTTCGGGCTACGGAGGATGAGAACAAAGTCCGGCTCGTGGCCCGGGATCGAGATAATTATGACGATATTGTGTTGAATGTCAATGATATAGTCTCGGTCTACAAGGTAAAGGGTAAATTGATAATCAACAGTTGAAGCGTATGTTTTCAGGCATCGTGGAGGGTACGGCGGAGGTGGTCGACATCCGTACGGACCGGCAGAACAAGGATTTTACGCTCCGGGCAGACTTCTGCAAGGAGCTGAAAATCGATCAGAGCATAGCACATAACGGCGTTTGTTTGACGGTTGTGGACATCCACGACGATACCTATACCGTCACCGCCATGAAGGAGACCCTCGACCGGAGCAACCTCGGACTGCTCCGCGTGGGCGATCTGGTCAATCTCGAACGCTCGATGAAACCCGATGCCCTGCTCGACGGCCATATCGTCCAGGGACACGTCGACCAGACCGCCGTGTGCACCGCCCGTGAGGATGCCGACGGCAGCTGGTACTTCACCTTCGAATACGAACCCCGCGGCGGAGGCCTCTGTACCGTCGAAAAGGGCTCCGTTGCCGTGAACGGGGTCAGTCTGACGGTCTGCGACCCCACTCCGAACAGCTTCCGGGTCGCCATCATCCCCTATACCTTCGAACATACCAATTTCTGCCGCCTCGATGTGGGGTCGGTCGTCAACCTCGAATTCGACATCATCGGCAAATACATTGCCCGCCTGATGCAAAACTACATGAAGTAAACCTATGGTACACATCAAGACTAAAGAGGGCGCATCGTTGTGGATCGCCCTGCTCGCAGCTCTCCTTGTGGCTGCGGTCATGACGCTGCTCGACGTGGTCTGGTGGTCGATTCTCTGCACGGCCGCCGGCGTATTCGTCGTCGTGGCGCTCGTGGCGCTCTTCATCATCCGCAAGTATGTGGCCTACAAGCTCAAACCGATCTATTCGATCGTCCTTTCGCGCGATGTCCACACCCGCGAGATCTTCTCCGAACTCCAGGACAAGAAGGTGGAGAACATCGGGGAGGAACTCTCCGCATGGGCCGACACCAACGACAAGGAGATTGCCCGCCTGAAGGAGGCCGAACAGTTCCGGAAACAGTATCTCGGAAATGTCGCCCATGAGCTCAAAACCCCGATCTTCAACATCCAGGGCTATATCTCCACGCTGCTGGACGGGGGACTCGAGGACGAACTCATCAACCGCAAGTACCTCGAACGCGCCGAGAAGAGCATCGACCGCCTGATCAATATCGTCAATGACCTCGATACCATCGCCAAGCTCGAAAGCAGCATGAACAAGCTCGACATGGAGAAGTTCGACGTGGTGGCCCTTGCCAAGGAGATCGCCGAACAGGCGGAGATGGAGGCCGACAAGAAGGGAATCCGGATCTCGGTCAAGGGGGCCGACAACCTCCCGTCGCCCTTCTGGGTCATGGCAGACAAACACTACATCGGACAGGTCTTTGTCAACCTGATCATCAATTCGATCCGCTACGGCAAGGAGAACGGGCAGACCCGCATCCGTTTCCGCGACATGCTGGACAAGATCCTCGTCGAGGTCGAGGACAACGGTCTGGGAATCGGCAAGGAGGATCTGCCGCGTGTCTTCGAGCGCTTCTACCGTACGGACAAGGGCCGCTCGCGCGAACAGGGCGGAACCGGCCTCGGCCTGGCCATCGTCAAGCACATCATCGAGGCCCATGGCGAGCGGATTACGGTCCGCAGCGAACCGGGAGTCGGCAGCACCTTCTCCTTCACGCTCAAGAAGGTCAACCTCCAGGATATAAAATAGCGCCGGAACGGGCGTATGCGGCCTCCCTCGGGGGCCGCGCTTCTCCATCCCTTTCGGCTCCGACGCCTGCGGAAAATCTTCTCCCGACAGTTCCTGGCGGGTAAGAGCCTGATGGTGCGGGCCGTTGAAAACGACTTGAACAAATGTTACAGATTCCTCTTTTGATACAACCGCTTTCGATCGTCTGGGACTTCGATCCGGTGCTCTTCCGCATCGGGACCTTCGACATCCGCTATTACGGTCTGATGTGGGCGGTGGCCATCCTGATCGGAGCCAAATTCTTCGACACCTTCTGCAAACGCGAAGGCCTGCCCTCGAAGGTCTCCGAGTCGGCCTTCGTCTATGGTACGATCGCCACGATCCTCGGAGCCCGTCTCGGACACTGCCTCTTCTACGACCCCGTGGAGTACCTCTCGCAACCCTGGACCATCATCACCGGATTCCGCGACGGAGGAATGGCCAGCCACGGTGCCGCCATCGGTCTGTTGATCGGCCTCTGGCTGTTCTCCCGCAAGAACCGGCTGCCCTATGTCTGGTCGCTGGACCGCATCATGATTCCCGTGGGGATCGGCGGGGCCATCGTCCGCCTGGGCAACCTCTTCAATTCCGAGATATTCGGGCACGCCACCACGCTGCCCTGGGGGTTTGAGTTCGTGCGTTCGCACAAGTGGGTGAGCGAATTTGCCCCGGCAGCTGTCCATCCCACGCAGATTTACGAGGCGATCTGTTATCTGATCACCTTTGCGGTCCTCTGCTGGCTCTATTTCAGAAAGGATATGGGACGACGTTATCCGGGGGTACTCTTCGGTATCGGACTGATCGGTGTCTTCCTCACCCGCTTCTTCATCGAGTTCATCAAGACCGAACAGGAGGCGTTTGAAGTGGGGTGGGCCCTCGACATGGGCCAGTGGCTCAGCATTCCCTTCATCCTGCTGGGGGCCTACATGATCTGGCATGGCGTGAAGACCCCGGCCGTGGCGGCAGAGAACCCCAAACCGCACCCCGGACCGATTGCCGGACCGGCGGCCGGACCGAAACACCCCCATAAAAAGAAGCGAAAATGAATGACAATCCCATGACCGAACAGGTCGCCAGACTGGTGGGTAACCTGCTGGCCGGGGGCCGGGCGATCTTCCTGCCCGGAATCGGCTCGCTCCAGGTCGAACGGCAGGCCGCGCGGCGGATCGACCGGCGGCACGTCGTGCCCCCCTGCCGCTCGGTACAGTTCTCCTCGCAGGAGCGCGGGGTCTCGCTCGTCGACGAGATCGCCCGGGTTCTGAAGGTGAACGGCGTGCCTCCCGAGGATCCCGTTTCCGAGGCACAGAAGGTTTACGACCGTTGGATGGCTCAGGTCCGCGACGGGGAGACACTGACTATCTCCGGAATCGGCGTGTTGCGGTTCAAGGATTTCAAACTCGACCCGGAGTTCGACCGTCGGCTCAATCCCCAGGGGCATGAGCCGGTGCGGGTCCGGGCTCCGCGGCGTTTCGATGCCGTGTTGTGGATCGGGATTGTGGCGATTGTCTGTGTGTTGGGTGCTACGGCCTGGTGGTGGTTCGGCCTGAAGCAGTCCGGGGATGCCGCGATGGTGGCAAGAGTGGCCGAGCGGGCGTCCGCGTCACGTCAGATCGTCGCGGAATGCACTTCCGGGGATGCCGCCTCAACCGCTGCGGCAGCGACAGACTCGATTGCGGATTCGGCCGTCGTCTCCTCCGAACCGGAGGCAACGTCCGGGCAGGGTGAGGTGCGGACGCCTTCGGCGGCAACGCCCGAAGCCGTCCGGGAACCGGCGGAGCGTGTCGCCGGCAGCGAGTCCGGACCTGTTCGGGAACCGGCGGAGCGTGCAGAAGGCAGCGAGTCCGGACCTGTTCGCATGACCTCCGGGCGGCACTATGTGGTTATGGGGGTCTTCAGTTCGGCGCAGAATGCCGAGCGGGCCGCCCGGGATGCTGCGTCGAAAGATGTCGCTATGACCTGCGGTGTCTACCGCTTCGGCGCGAAATTCATGGTCTCGCCCTTCGAGTCGGAGGATCCCGAGGCGTGCAAACTCTTCATCCGCGCCCACGCCGAGCGCTTCCCCGGCATGTGGACCTATAGGGCCCGTTGATGCGTCTGGCGGAGTCGATAATCCGGTTGATCGACCGGTTTTACATCCGGCCCGTTGCGGCGCTCCTGCCCCGGCAGGTATTCCGTTATGCCGCCTGCGGTGCATTCACCTACCTGATTTTCGATCCGGTCTGCTACGCCTTGCTATACAACTTTTTAGTCGGCTATCGTTTCTTCGACCTGGGGATTGTGGTCATTTCGCCCCACATTGCGGCGATGGTGCTCGTCTTTCCCTGCACATTTTTCGTGGGCTTTTGGCTCAACCGGTACGTCGCCTTCCGTCGTTCAACCGTCGGGACCGGGACCCAGCTGTTCCGCTATCTGTTGTCGATTGTCGGGTCGATTCTGTTGACGTATGCCGGGTTGAAACTCTTCGTCGAGGGGTGCGGCATCTGGCCCACGCCCGCCAAGGTCCTCACGACACTCCTCACGACCATATACAGTTTCCTTGCGGCCAAATATTTCACCTTCCGCCACGCCGAAAGGGAGTGAAGCCCCCTCCGTGCCCGGGGAATCGGCGAAGATAAAAACGGCGGGAGAGATCCGGTGAAGGGTCTCTCCCGCCGTTTCTCTTTGGATAGTGGCGGATGGGGCGGAATTACCGCTGCCGGTTCTCCTCACGCAGCTTCTGCAACTCGTACATCCGGTCGCGGAATTTCGCCGCGGCCAGGAAATCCAGCGACTTGGCCGCCCGCTCCATATCCTCGCGGGCCCGGTCGATCAGTTCGTCGAGATTCTCGCCCAGACCTGCGGTCGGGGCACCGGCCGTATAGCCTTTCCGGACGTCGGCTGCCACGGCGTAGTGATCCTCCATGATGGGGTAGGCCGTCGGGATACTCCCCTCCGCAGCCTCGCGCCCCGACAGCAGGGCACTCGGACCCGAACCGCTCTTCTGTGCCCGCCGCGGCAGCATTTCGTGCTCCATGTTGAAGCGCACCTGCTTTTCGCGGCGGCGGTTGCTCTGTTCGATGGCGTAGCGCATCGACTCCGTACAGGTGTCGGCGTAGAGGATCACGTTGCCCTGCGAGTGGCGGGCCGCTCGCCCCGCAATCTGTGTCAGGGACCGCACGTTGCGCAGGAAGCCCTCCTTGTCGGCATCCAGAATCGCCACCAGCGCCACCTCCGGAAGGTCCAGCCCTTCGCGCAGCAGGTTCACGCCCACCAGCACGTCGAACAGTCCGTTGCGCAGGTCCTCCAGAATCTGAATCCGCTCCAGCGTGTCGACGTCCGAGTGGATGTAGCGGTTGCGAACCCCCACGCGGTCGAAATATTTCGAGAGCTCCTCGGCCATGCGTTTGGTGATGGTCGTCACGAGCACCTTGTCGTCGTTCTTCACCCGCTTGTCGATCTCCTCGATCAGGTCGTCGATCTGGTTCAGCGTCACACGCACCTCCAGCGGCGGGTCCACCAGCCCTGTCGGACGGATCAGCTGCTCGGCAATCACCCCCTCGCTCTTCATCAGCTCCCAGTCGGCCGGTGTCGCACTCACGTAGATCGACGTCCCCTGCAACTGCTCGAACTCCGCGAAGGTCAGCGGCCGGTTGTCCTTGGCCGCCGGAAGCCGGAAACCGTACTCCACGAGGTTCTCCTTCCGGGCCCGGTCGCCGCCGAACATCGCATGGACCTGCGGCAGCGTCACGTGGCTCTCGTCCACGACCAGCAGGTAGTCTTTCGGGAAGTAGTCCAGCAGGCAGAAAGGTCGCGTCCCGGCGGCGCGCCCGTCGAAATAGCGCGAATAGTTCTCGATCCCCGGGCAGTAGCCCAGCTCCTTGATCATCTCCAGGTCGTACTCCACGCGCTGTTTGATCCGCTGCGCCTCGACCATGCGCCCCGACTGCTCGAAGAACTCGATCTGCTTGCCCAGATCGAGGTAGATCTGCTGCACGGCCGAGTTGATACGCTCCTTGGTCGTCACGAAGAGATTCGTCGGGTAGAGCGTCAGCGCGTCGAGCGTCTGGATCCGCTGGCCCGTCACGGGGTCGATCGACTGGATCGCCTCGATCTCGTTGTCGAAGAACATCACCCGGAAGCACTGGTTCCCGAATTCGCCGAAGGCCGCCATGATGTCCACCGTGTCGCCGTTGACACGGAATGTCGCCGGTTCCAGCTCGCGTTCCGTACGCGTGTAGAGTGCCTCGACCAGCTTGTAGAGGAAGTGTTTGTAGCTGACGACCTGTCCGACTTCGATGTGGATCGCCGTAGCGTGGAAATCCGCCGGATTGCCCGCACCGTAGAGGCACGAAACACTCGATACGACCACCACGTCGCGCCGTCCCGACAGCAGCGTCGCCACGGTCTGCAGGCGCATCTTCTCGATCTCGGCATTGATCGAGAGGTCCTTTTCGATATAGGTGTCCGTCGAGGGAAGGTAGGCTTCCGGCTGGTAGTAGTCGTAGTAGGAGACGAAGTACTCGACGGAATTTTCCGGAAAGAAGTTCCGGAATTCGCCGTAGAGCTGCGCCGCAAGGGTCTTGTTGTGGCTCAGCACCAGCGTCGGGCGGTTGAGTTGCGCGATGACGTTCGCCACCGTGAAGGTCTTGCCCGAGCCCGTGACGCCCAGCAGCACGTTGTGCTTCGAGCCGTGGCGGATCGAGCCCACCAGTTGCGAGATCGCCTCCGGCTGGTCACCCATCGGGGCGTAGTCCGATACGAGTTTGAAATCCATGCCGTAAAGGTAGTGATAAAAGCCGATAGTTCGCTCCTCCGGCGGACTCTTTTGTGCGGTTTTCATCCGCCCGCCCGACCCTCCGGGCCGCCCGGACTTTTTTAATTCTTCATTTTTCAATTTTTATTCTTACTTCTTAACCCGATTATTCGTACCTTTGTGGGCTATGATCGACCGCGAAACAGTAGACCGCATCTATGCCGCCGCCAATATCGTCGATATTATCGGCGACTATGTCACGCTCAAGCGAAAGGGCGTGAACTACCAGGCCTGCTGTCCGTTTCACAACGAAAAGACCCCGTCGTTCGTCGTATCTCCCTCGAAGGGACTCTACAAGTGTTTCGGCTGCGGGAAGGGGGGCAATGCCGTCACTTTCCTCATGGAGCACGAGGGAATCACCTATCCCGAGGCCCTCAGGATGGTGGCCAAACGCTACGGCATCGAGGTGAAGGAGGAGGCCCTCACCGAGGAGGAGCTCCGGCGCAACGACGACCGCGAGTCGATGTTCGTGCTCAACGGTTGGGCTGCGGAGTATTTCGCCAATTTCCTCCACCGCGACAGCGAGGGAATCCATGTCGGGATGTCCTACTTCCGCCAGAAACGCGGACTGACCGACGCCACGATCAAAAAATTCGGACTCGGCTTCTGCCCCTCGAAAGGCGACCGCATGTCGAAGGATGCCCTTGCTGCCGGGTACAAACAGGAGTATCTCCTCTCGACGGGACTTTCACTGGCCCGCGAGAGCGACGGGTCGCTTTACGACCGTTTCCGCGACCGGGTGATCTTCCCCGTGCACAACATCTCGGGGCGCATCGTGGCATTCGGAGGCCGCACCCTGCGGACCGACAAGCAGGTCGCCAAGTATCAGAATTCCCCCGAGAGCGAGATTTACAGCAAGAAACGGGAACTCTACGGACTCTACTTCGCCAAGAAAGCCATTCAGCAGCAGGATTTCGCAATTCTGGTCGAGGGGTATCTCGACGTGATCTCGATGCATCAGGCCGGGATCGAGAATGTCGTGGCCTCGTCCGGAACGTCGCTCACCACGGAGCAGATCCGGCTGCTGGGGCGCTTCACGAAGAACATCACCGTCATTTACGACGGAGACCCGGCGGGAATTCACGCCTCGCTGCGCGGCATCGACATGATCCTCAAGGAGGGGATGAACGTGCGCGTGGTGCTGCTCCCCGAGCCCGAGGACCCCGATTCGTTCGCCCGCAGCCACTCCGTCTCCGAGGTACAGGAGTACATCCGGACCAACGAACAGGATTTTCTCGAGTTCAAGGCCCGGCTGCTGCTCAAGGATGCACAGGGCGATCCGATCCGGAAGGCCGCACTGATCGGGGACATGGTGCAGTCCATTGCGCAGATCCCCGATCCGATCCAGCGGTCGGTCTACATCAAGGAGTGTGCGCGGATCATGGACATCGACGAGCAGATCCTCATCGGGGAGGTGGCCCGCAAGCGTCTGACCTCGTCGGGCGACCGCGAAACGGACGATTTCCTCCGAAGGCAGGCCCTCGCCCGGCAGCGTGAAGCCGCAGAGCCCCGCCCCGAAGTGGAGTATGCCGCGAAAGTCGAGGCCGGAAGCAGTTTCGAGGCCCTGGAACGCGAGATCGTCAAGTATCTGCTCAAGTACGGGCACTGTTCGTTCGACTTCAAGGAGGGCAGCATGATGGTTTCCTGCAACGTCGCCGAGGTGATCTTCAGCGAACTGTCCGACGACCGGATCGAATTCCGCAATCCCGTCTATGCCAAGATCATGGCCGCGTACCGCGAACAGTGGGAGACCCTCGGAACCGGTGTCGAGGTCCCGGCACACGTGTTCCTGAACCACCTCGATCCCGAGGTCTGCAACATGTCGGTGGACATCCTCACCGCGGACGACAACTATGTCCCCAGCGAGCTCTGGAAACAAAAGGAGGTGCATGTCGAGAGTGAGGCCGAAATGCTTGCCGTCGGGGTCCCGAAGGCCGTGACACTCTACAAGTCGAAGGTCGTCGAGGCGCTTACCCGGGAGTTGCAGGCCCGGCTGGCGGCCGGCGGACTCTCCGATGAGGAGGAGAGCGATGTCGTTCAGCGGCTCGACAATTACAACCGGGTGAAGGTGACCATCTCCAAAAAACTGAAACGTCTGATTCTTTGAAAAAAGGGGGCGGGTTTCGGGGCGTACACGCATCACTGCGCATACCGTGTGCAAACAGAAAATAAACAGAAAGATGTGTAAAACATATCAAAGATAAAAGAATTAGTTACCTTGACCGATTCCCACCCCCGCGAATGGTTTTCGCAATTTGTATGCCGTTTTTGCCTATATGAACGAACAGAAGAAGATAAATATCCGGAACAAGCGCGCGACGTTCGACTATGAGATTCTCGAAGAGTACGTTGCGGGCATCGTGCTCGTCGGTACCGAAATCAAGTCGATCCGTGCGGGCAAGGTCTCGATGGTGGACTCGTTCTGCTATTTCGACAAGGGTGAACTGTGGATCCGCGGCGTCAACATCGCCGAGTATGCCTGGGGTACGTGCAACAACCACGTCCCGCGCCGGGATCGGAAACTCCTGCTTACGGCCCGAGAACTGGATAAACTCCAGCGTGCCTCGCAGGACCGCGGACTGACGATCGTCGGATTGCGGCTGTTCCTCAACGATCGCGGCCTGGTGAAGGTCGTCGTGGGACTCGCCCGGGGCCGCAAGTCCTATGACAAGCGCGAATATCTCAAGGAGAACGATGCCCGCCGTGAAATGGACAAGGCGATGAAAAACTTTAGACGATGATCCGCGCGGTGTTTCTCGACGTCGACGGGACGCTCATCAGTTTCCGGACTCACGAGGTCCCGGCCTCGGCCGTGGAGGCCCTGCTCCGGGCTCATGAGCGCGGCGTGCGGCTCTTCATTGCCACGGGACGTGCCGTGACCGATCTCGAACTCCTGGAGGAGGTCCCTTACGACGGTGTGGTGGCTCTGAACGGTGCCGAGTGCCTGATGCGCGGCGGCGGGGCCGTGGCCCGGCATCCGATTCCCCGGGAGGCGTTCGAACGTGCCCTGGCCCTCTCCGACGAGTGGAATTTCCCCGTCGGGCTGGAGCTCAACGACGGAATCTTCGTGAACCGCGTGACACCCGTCGTCGAGGAGCTGGCCCGCATGATCGCCCATCCGGTTCCGGAGGCGGTCGATCTGCGAAGGCTCTTTGATCGCGGTGACTGTTGCCAGATGTGTTTCTACCTCGATCCCGCACTGGAACGGCGGGTGATGGAGTTCCTGCCCTCGCTGGCGGCAAGCCGTTGGTGTCCGCTCTTTACCGACGTCAACCTCCGCGGTGTCGACAAGGCCTCCGGAATGGCCGAGTTCGCCGCACGGTTCGGTTTCGCAATGGCGGAGACGATGGCCTTCGGCGACGGAGGAAACGATGTCCCGATGCTGCGGGCTGCCGGAATCGGGGTGGCTATGGGCGGGGCGTGTGAGGAGGCGTTGCAGGCCGCCGACTGGGTGACCGCAACGGTCGATGACGACGGCATCCGCCGGGCCCTGGAGCATTTCGGGGTGATCCGGGCTGCGGAGGTGCGGAAGTGATGTCGCAGGAAGGTGGCGTAGAAATGACGTCGCAGGAGGGAGGTGCGGAAGTGATGTCGCAAGGAGGTGGCGCAGAAATGACGTCGCAGGAGGGAGACGCAGAAGTGATGTCGCAGGAAACGGAAAGGATAAAACGAAAAACGAAAAGATATGTCTTTGATTCTCTGCATTGAAACCG
>CALUIG010000044.1 GCA_944320625.1 uncultured Alistipes sp. | reverse complement strand
CCGATCAGCTCGGCGAACTTCGAGGCGTGCTCGGCCTCCTCCCAGGCATAACGCTTGTAGGCCTCGGCAATCTCGGGATAACCCTCTCGATCGGCCTGGCGGCTCATGGCCAGGTACATGCCGACCTCGGTGCACTCGCCCATGAAGTGATTCTGGAGACCCTCCCAGAGCTCCTTGCTGGCACCCTTGCCGTCACCGATCTGGTGCTCGGTCACGAACTCCAGATCGCCTTCCGACTCAACGACCTCTACGAACTTATCCTTGCCGACTTTGCACATCGGGCACTGCTCGGGTGCCTCCGGGCCTTCGTGAATGTAACCGCATACGGTACAACGCCATTTCTTTGCCATAATTCTCTATTGTTTTTAAGTGTGTGTTTCGATTTCCGTTGCAAAGATACGAATCGGATTCGAGATTCCTATAAAAAGACGATCGTCTTTTCTGATGGTCCGATAAGAAAAAACTATATCATCTGCCCGGGCAGGATTTACCCCCGGCGGTCGATCACCTCTTCGATCTGAGACACGTCGGCGGAGTCCTTCACCAGCACCCGCTTGTCCCGGTCGAGCAGGTAGAGGGCCGGAATGGCATGGAGGCTGTAAAGTCCCTCCTCGCGGATGACGCACCCCGGATCGTAGGCATTGATCCACGTCGCAGGAATCTGCTCCCGGTAGGCCTTCCATTCGGCAAGATCCTCGTCGGGATAGATTGCCAGCACCTGCAGACGGCCCCGTTCGATCATCTCCGTAAGCATCGGCGACGAAGTGATCGCATCGCGAATCTCGCGGCACATCGCACACCCCGGATTGTTGATAAAAATCAGCACGTATTCAGCCTGCAATCCGTAGAGGGTTCCGCTGCGCCCCGAAGCGGACATATAGCGGAAATCGTTGGCCGGATGTCCGAGGCGGTTCTGACAGGCCATCCGCAGGTCGTACTCCGGAGCAATGCGTTCGTACTCGTCGTACCACGGGGCCCGGAGCTGCGCCTCCAGCACCGGAATGTAGAATTCGTCGTTGCGAAGCGGCGAATTGGGGTCGTGCAGCACCTTCTCGGCCAGCATCGAAAAGTAATCGAGCATGGGGCGCGATGCCGAAGCCCGCCGCATGAGCGTATCCATCGCGGCGCCATCGGCCGGGCGGTCCGAGATCAACGCAATGTAGCGGGCATAGGATTCGAACAGCTGCAACGAGTCGGCCCGGGCCAGGAACAGCGTATCGGCGAAGTCGAACCGGTCCCAGTAGTGCCAGCGAAGCCATTCGCGCTGCTCCGCGGCGGAGAGACGCGAGGGTGCGATCGCCGGAAGGAAAACCGCAGGTTGCGAAGAGGCGGGCTCGGTGGCCGGAGCACTCCGCCGCCGACCGCACGACACCACCGCCAACATCATACACAGAAGGAGCGACAGACGTTTCATCGTTTCGAAAAGGTTGGTCCAGATAAGCAAAGATACGCATTTCCGGCGACAATCGTACACCGAAAGGCGCCAAAGACCCCGAATCCGCCGTTTTGCACGGTAGTTGCAACCCTCCGCAGCGACAAAACACAAATCAAACCGTTATGGATGTAAAGAAAACTACCACAAGCACCGGGTTCAAGCTCAGTGTCATGACCCTGGCCATCATGAACGTGACGGCCGTGGTGAGTCTGCGAGGCCTGCCCGCCGAAGCGGTCTACGGGCCCTCGTCGGCCTTCTACTACCTCTTCGCCGCCATTGTCTTCCTGATCCCCACGGCCATGGTCGCCGCGGAACTCGCCGCCATGTTCTCCGACAAGCAGGGAGGTGTCTTCCGCTGGGTCGGCGAGGCTTTCGGAGCCCGGACCGGATTCCTGGCCATCTGGCTCCAGTGGATCGAATCGACGATCTGGTACCCCACGGTCCTCACCTTCGGGGCCGTTTCGATCGCCTTCATCGGGACCAACGAGGTCCACGACATGACCCTCGCCTCCAACAAGGTATTTACCCTCTGCATGGTCATGGCAATCTACTGGATCGCCACCTTCATCGCCCTGAAGGGCCTCGACTGGGTGGGCAAGATCAGCAAATGGGGCGGTATGATCGGGACGATCATACCCGCCGGACTGCTCATCCTGCTCGGAATCATCTACATCGCCTCCGGAGGTCACAACAACATGGACATGTCGCAGGGATTCTTCCCCGACCTCTCGAAGTTCGACAACCTCGTCCTCGCAAGCAGCATCTTCCTCTTCTACGCCGGTATGGAGATGATGGGTATTCATGTCATGGAGGTCAAGAACCCCGCAAAGAACTATCCAAAGGCCATCATCATCGGTTCGCTCATCACCGTGGCGATCTTCGTCCTCGGGACCTTCTCCCTGGGATTCGTCATCCCCGCCAAGGACATCAGCCTGACGCAGTCGCTGCTGATCGGATTCGACAACTACTTCAAGTACCTGCACCTCTCCTGGGCCGGACCCGTGATCGCCATCGCCCTGATGTTCGGCGTCCTGGCCGGTGTGCTGACCTGGGTTGCCGGGCCCTCGAAGGGTATCTTCGCCGTCGGAAAGGCCGGCTATCTGCCTCCCTTCTTCCAAAAAACCAACAAGATCGGCGTGCAGCGCAACATCCTGCTCATCCAGGGCGGCATCGTCACGCTCCTTGCGTTGCTCTTCGTCGTCATGCCCTCCGTGCAGTCGTTCTACCAGATTCTCTCGCAGCTTACCGTCCTCCTGTACCTGATCATGTACATGCTCATGTTCGCCGCTGCCATCGTCCTGAGATACAAGATGAAAGGCACGGCTCGCCCCTTCCGGCTCGGCAAGAACGGAAACGGAATGATGTGGCTCATCGGACTGGTCGGATTCTTCGGGTCGATGCTGGCCTTCGTGCTGAGCTTCGTACCGCCCAGCCAGATCGCAACCGGAAGCAACACGGTCTGGTATTCGGTACTCGTCATCGGCTGCATCGTCGTCGTGGCCGCACCCTTCGTGATCTACGCCATGCGCAAGCCCTCGTGGCGGGATCCGCAGGCCGCCGCCGAGTTCGCGCCCTTCCACTGGGAGCTGCCCGCTACCCCGGCTCCGGCTGCCGCAACCACCTCCGCGTCCGCAGCCACCCCGGCTTCGGCCCCGCGCAGCACCTCCCCGGCTCCGGCACCGACGGCCGCAGCACCGACGGCAGCGGCACCGACGGCAGCGGCCTCAACAACGGCAGCCCCGACGGCTCCGAAAGTTCCGACATCGGGCACCCCGGGAGCGAATGCCCCGAAGTCAGCCACCCGACCGGCACCCCAAAACGGCAAAACAGACAAAAACAACTCCAAATAACGACACGCGATGATCCGTAAAATCGACAAAAAGGTTGTCGGCGAGACGCTTCGCGCCGCCTATGACCATTGCAAGACGGAGACGGGCGGCAAAAATGCCGACTATATCCCCTATCTGAAAAACGTCGCTCCGAACCTCTTCGGGCTGGCGGCCTGCCTGCCTGACGGCTCGCTGCTGACCCTTGGCGACACCGACTTCCGTTTCGGCATCGAATCCGTATCGAAGGTCCCCACGGCCCTGCTGGCCATGGAGCAGTACAGCGACCGCGAGGTCCTGCACAAGATCGGCGCCGATGCCACCGGACTGCCCTTCAACTCGATCATGGCGATCCTGCTGGAGAACGACCATCCCTCGACACCGCTGGTCAATGCCGGGGCCATCTCGGCCTGCTCGATGATCAAGCCCGTGGGTGACAGTTCCGGAAAATGGAAGTCGATCATCGACTTCCTCGCGGCCCTGGCCGGATCACCCGTGGAGGTGATCGACGAGCTCTACCGCTCGGAGAGCGACACGAACTTCAACAACCGTTCGATCGCCTGGCTGCTGAAAAACTACGGACGCATCTACGACGATCCGATGATGGCACTCGACCTCTACACACGGCAGTGTTCAATCGGCGTGACCACCGCACAACTGGCCACCATAGCGGCAACGATCGCCAACGGAGGCATGAATCCGCTGACGCACAAACGGGTCTTCCGCCCGGAACTTACGCCGCGGATCACCTCGCTGATGGCCACCGTCGGCTTCTACGAGCATACCGGAGACTGGCTTTTCCAGACGGGTCTGCCCGCCAAATCGGGTGTCGGGGGCGGCATCATGGCCGTTGTCCCGGGGGTCATGGGCCTTGCGGCTTTCGCTCCCCCGCTCGACAGTGCCGGGAACTCCGTAAAGGCGCAAAAGGCCGTGGCGTTCATCGCCGAACGGCTCGGACTCAACCTCTTCAATCCCACACATTGCGTCCTGGCCGAACCGGCCCCCGTCGAGGCTTAGCACCGAAGAGGATTCACACGAAAAGAGCCGCACCTTGAAAGGTGCGGCTCTTTTTCACACGGCAACTCCGGACGGTCAA
The DNA here is from genome assembly GCA_944320625.1 of uncultured Alistipes sp. GTDB lineage: Bacteria > Bacteroidota > Bacteroidia > Bacteroidales > Rikenellaceae > Alistipes. Next base: position 11,462 of record CALUIG010000044.1, on the reverse strand, counting down.
AGAGTCTCCTCCTCAACACCCTTGAACAGGGCGACATCCTCCGGCGTGGAGTTCATCACGTAGGTATAAGCCTCGGTGACCTTGCCTTCGGCCAGTTTCGAGAAGATCCGCGCCGAAGCGGCATACTCCTCGGCCTTGCAGGCCTGACGGGCCAGCAGGTAGCCGATGATGATGTGACCGGCGGTCTCGACCAGACGACGGGCGTGGAAATCCTTGAAGCCTGCGGCCTCCTTCTCTCCGGCCTCCACCCGGGCCACCATCTCCGAGAACTTCACCGTCAAGGCCTTGAGCTTTGCAACGATCGGGCACATCGCTTCGGAATACTCCTCGGCGGCATAGCGTTCGATCTGCTCCAGGAACGTGCCCTTCGTCACGGCGTTGATCGCCGCCACGACCTGCAGCTGCGACGTACCCTCGTAGATGTTCATGATGCGGGCGTCGCGGTACAACCGCTCGCAGGGATAGTCCTTCATGAAGCCCGAACCGCCGTGGATCTGGATCGCATCGTAGGCCAGCTGGTTGGCGTACTCCGACGAGAAGAGCTTCACCAGCGGCGTGAAGCCGTCGGCCAGGCGGTTGTAGAACTTCATCTCCTGGCGCTCTTCCGCCTCCAGCGAACGTTCGTGCGAAATGTGCGTGTACTGCTTGTAGACCTCCACAAAGCGCGCCGTCTCATAGAGCAGCGCACGGGCGCCCTGCAGCTTGGCCTTCATGTTTGACAGCATCTCCGAAACGGCCGCAAAGCGGATGATCGGCTTGCCGAACTGCGCCCGCTCGTGGGCGTATTTCAGCGCCTCGCGGTAGGCCGCCTCGCAAAGTCCCACCGACTGTGCGCCGATACCCAGACGGGCGGCGTTCATCAGCGACATGACGTACTTGATCAGACCCATCTTGCGGTCGCCGACCAACTGCGCCGGAGCGTTCGTGAAGACCAGTTCGCACGTCGGAGATCCCTTGATACCGAGTTTGTTCTCGATACGGCGCACCTTCACGCCGCCGTCGCGCTTGTCATAAACCAGCATCGAGAGTCCGCGGGCGTCGCTCGTACCCTCTTCGGTACGGGCCAGAACCAGCGAAACCTCGCCGTCGCCGTTCGTAATGAAGCGCTTCACACCGTTGAGCAGCCACGTCTGCTTCTCCTCCGACCAGGTGGCCTTCAGCATCACGGCACCCAGGTCCGAACCGGCATCGGGCTCCGTGAGGTCCATGGCGCACGTCGCGCCGGCCGAAACCCACTTCAGGAACTTCTCCTTCTGCTCCTCCGAAGCGAACTCGTTGAGCGTCTCGGCGCAGTCCTGCAAGCCCCAGATGTTCTCGAAGCTCGCATCCGCACGCGCCACCATCTCGTTGGCCATCACGAAGCAGATCAGCGGGAAGTTCAGACCGTCATATTTGCGCGGAAGGGTCATGCCGCTCAATCCGGCATCGACCACCGCCTGCATGTTGCGCACCGTACCCGAGGCATACTCCACGTGGTCGTTCACCACGCGCGGACCCTCGTGGTCGACACCCTCGGCATTCGGGGCGATCACATCGCCGCAAACCTCGCCGGCAATCTCCAGCACGCGGCGGTAGTTGTCCATCGCATCGTCGTAATCCTGCGGCGCATAGTCGTAGAGATCCTTCTCGGCGAAACCGCGCTCCTTCAGTTCCACGATCTTCCGCATCAGCGGATGGTCGAGGTGGAACTGCAAATCCTTGTTATCTGAAAAGAAATTAGCCATTACTTCGAGTTTTGCTTGTAGTATTTAATCATCTTGGGGATAATCTCGTTGACGTCGCCCGTGATGGCGTAGTCGGCGATCTTGTTGATCGGCGCCTCGGGATCCGTGTTGATCGAGATGACCATCGACGACTGGTCCATACCGGCCGTGTGCTGGATCTGTCCCGAGATACCGCACGCGATGTAGAGTTTCGGGCGCACCGTGACACCGGTCTGTCCCACCTGGCGGGCATGGTCCGTGAACCCGGCGTCGACCGCCGCACGGCTCGCTCCCACCTCGGCACCCAGCACGTCGGCCAGGTCGTGCACCAGCTTGAAGTTCTCCTTCGAACCCATGCCGTAACCGCCAGCCACGATGATCGAAGCACCCTTGATGTCGATCTTGCGCTCCTCGATCTGACGGTCCACGATCTTCACCACCAGGTCCGTATCCTTGACGAACTTCTTCCAGTCGATCGTCTTCACCTCGCCCTTGCCCGGCTGTGCGGCGTACTCCTTGCGCATGACGCCCTCACGCACCGTGGCCATCTGCGGACGGTGGTCCGGATTGACGATCGTGGCGATGATGTTGCCGCCGAATGCCGGACGGATCTGGTACAGGAGGTCCTTGTACTCCTTGCCGCTCTTGGCGTCCTTGTGGTCACCGATTTCGAGCTGCGTGCAGTCGGCCGTCAGACCGCTGTGCAGCGCCGACGAAACGCGCGGTGCGAAGTCGCGGCCCACGGGCGTGGCGCCGAACAGTGCAATCTGGGGCTTCTCCTGCTCGATCAGTCCGCACATCACCGATGTATGAGGCAGCGTACGGAACGGCTCGAAGAGCTCATCGTCGGCCACCCACACCGTATCGGCGCCGTATTTGGCCAATTCCTTCTCCAGACCGGCGAGGTTGTGTCCCAGCGCCACGGCTTCGAGTTTCACGCCGAGCGTCGAGGCCAGTTCGCGGCCCTTGGTCAACAGTTCGAGACTCACGTCGGCGACCTTGCCGCCCTCCATCTCGATATATACGAATACGTTGTTCATCTCCGTGTGCATTAACCGAGCGTGTGGCTCGCAATAAGTTCAACCATCAGTGAATTGATCTCCTCGTCGGCGGCCGTGAGGCGTTTGGCCTCCTTGGCGGCGAAGACCACGTTCTCGATCTTCTTGACCTTCGTGGGCGATCCCTGCAGGCCGAGCTGGGCGGGATCCGGATCCACATCCGCCGGAGCCCACTCCACGATCTGCAGGTAGGATTTCGCGGCGGCACGCTGTGCGGCAGGCGATTCGGGCGCTGCGGCGATCTCCGAACCGGCCAGCGCACCCTTGTACTTCATCACGCGCTTGGCGTTGCGCGGACGGCACTCGGCAGCCGAGCCGTTGACCGTAATGACGGCCGGAAGCGGGCACTCAACCGTCTCGACGCCGTGTTCCAGGCGGCGTTTGATGATCAGGGCATTCTCCTTGATCTCGACGATCTCCTCGGCGTAGGTCACCTGCGGGAGCCCGAGTTTCTCGGCAACCTGCGGACCGACCTGCGCCGTATCGCCGTCGATGGCCTGACGCCCGGCGAAGATGACGTCGGGCGAAATCTTGCGCAGAGCGCACGAAAGCGCATAGGAGGTGGCCAGCGTATCGGAGCCGGCGAATTCACGTCCCGAAAGGAGGTAACCGCCGTCGGCTCCGCGGAACATGGCGTCGCGGATGATGTCGGCGGCCCGCTGGGGACCCATCGTAAGAATGTGTACCGTGGAGCCCGCAACACGGTCCTTGAGCCGCAGGGCGGCTTCCAGGGCATTGAGGTCCTCGGGATTGAAGATGGCCGGGAGGGCCGCACGATTGACCGTTCCTTCGGGGGTCATCGCGTCCTTACCCACATTGCGGGTATCGGGCACCTGCTTGGCCAGAACCAGAATTTTAAGGTTTTGCAGCATATTTCAAGTTATGTCGAAAATTTTTTGTGTTTTTCTTGGTTTTCTAACGTGTTCGGGAGGCGGTACCGGATCGGAAACCCTTCCCCCGCTCCCCTGCCATCGGGTTGAAGCGCAGATCTGGATCGAAAACCCTTCAAAGGTTCCTCCGCCCCTAAATCCCCTTTTTTAAAGGGGCACCTTTTGATGGCAAAAGGTACCACCAAAACCAGCCGCAAGTCGTTTTTCGCGGGGCCGCAACTCGGCGCCACGGAAACGGGCGCCTGACGCGGGTTTGCAAGCAAACCGGCCCCGTTTCTTGTCGCGCCGCCTTCCTTGCGTCCTCTTTCCGCGAAAATCGAGAGTGCGGCGAATTCCAAACGACGCGGGTAAAGGCATCGGAAACCGCTAAAGGTTCAGCAGCCCGCAAAGTCCGCCTCTTAGGCGGGGCGGACGACGGTCTCGCCGCGGTCGGGACCCACGGAGATGATCCGAACCGGAACACCCGTTTCGCGCTCGATGAACTCCACGTAACGCTTGAACGCCTCGGGGAACTCCTCGTAGGTGCGGCACTGGCGCAGGTCGCACTTCCAGCCCTCAAACTCCGTATAAACGGGTTTCAGGTCATCGGTGATCGTATAGGGGAACTCCGTAGTGCGCTGTCCGCCGATTTCGTAGGACGTCGCAACCTTGATCGTATCGAAATCGTTCATCACGTCGGACTTCATCATGATGAGCTGCGTTACGCCGTTGATCATGATCGAATACTTCAGCGCCACCATGTCAAGCCACCCGCAACGGCGGCGACGGCCCGTAACGGCCCCGAATTCGTGCCCGAGTTCACAGAGTTTCTCACCCGTGGCGTCGAAGAGCTCCGTAGGGAACGGTCCGCTTCCCACACGCGTGCAGTAGGCCTTGAAGATGCCATAGACCTCCCCGATACGGTTCGGAGCGACACCCAGTCCGGTGCAGACTCCCGCACAGACGGTGTTCGACGACGTGACGAAGGGATAAGACCCGAAATCGACATCGAGTAGCGTACCCTGGGCTCCCTCGGCCAGAATCGACTGGTCGTGCGCCAGGCAGTCGTTGACGAAATACTCGCTGTCGATGATCCGGAAACGGCGCAGGTACTCCACGGCTTCGAACCACTGGGCTTCGAGGTCGGTGATGTCGTATGCATAGTCGAGGCTGCGGAGGATCTTTTCGTGGCGAGCCTTCGCTGCGGCGTAGATTTTCTCAAAATCGGGACTCAGCAGGTCGCCCACACGCATGCCGTTTCGGCTGACCTTGTCCGTATAGGTGGGGCCGATACCCTTTCCCGTGGTACCGATCTTGGCACTTCCCTTGGCGGCCTCATAGGCGGCGTCGAGGATACGGTGGGTCGGCAGAATCAGGTGGGCCTTTTTCGAAATGCAAAGCTGTTTGGTGAGGTCATGGCCGCTGCGGGCGAGCTCCTCGGCCTCGGCGCGGAACAGCACGGCATCCAACACGACGCCATTGCCGATGATGTTGGTTTTCCCGCCCTGGAAGATGCCCGAGGGGATCGAACGAAGCACGTATTTTTCCCCGCCGAACTCCAGTGTGTGACCGGCATTGGGACCGCCCTGGAAGCGGGCTACGACCTCGTAATGGGGCGTGAGCACGTCCACAACCTTTCCCTTGCCCTCGTCGCCCCACTGGAGGCCGAGGATAACGTCTACTTTTTTCATTGTATCCGGTTCTGTTTTTGGGTTACAAAAGACATTTTTGCTCCCAAAGGTACGAAATAATCCGCGAAAAGCACCACCTCACGGCCGGACTTTTCAACAAATTATAAAAAAACCGCACCGCAGCGGAGTGTACGATCCGTTGCGGTGCAACCAATTCCGGGAAACGGGACCCGCACGCCGCGGAATTCACCGGGCAACCAGGGTCGTGATACCGTCGAAGCAGATTCCCTGGGTCTGCGGACGGCAATAGACCGTTGCAAGATCGGGATTTTCGCGTACATCGGCCTGCAACGTTCCCGCACAGGTCGACACGTCGAGCGTCCGCAAACGGTTGCGACGGACATCCAGTTGCAGAAGCGAGGTATTCGATGTCAGATCGAGCCGCTCCAGGGCATTGTCCGAACAATCCAGACGCGTCAGTCCGCGCAGATCGGTCACCTCGAGCCGCACGAGTGCATTCGACCGGCAGTCGAGCGATTCCAGCAGCGGACAGGCGGTAAGATCGAGCTCCTCGAGTGCGTTGTCCGAGCAGTCGAGGCGTTCCAGGTTCGGAAACTCCCGCAGGTCGGACAGCGAGACGATCCCCCGTCCCGGACACGACACCTCACGCACCCGCTGCGCCTCGTAGCGCGAGATGCGGCCGTCGCCGTCCAGATCGAACGTCTCAATACACCAGGCCTCGAAAGTCTTGTCGAAAAAGGTGGGATAAACGGATTTGTTCGTCTCGTCCTGCGGGTCGTCCGCCAGGCCGCATGCCGTGGCAAAAAGCGCGGCAAGGAGCGGGAAAACCCCGGCAGGATACGGGATGCTCATCCGACCAAACTCAGATGTTCACATCGTCATCCGACGACTCGGAGAGTTCCACCGTATCGTCGTCGGCACCCTGCAGTTCGTCGGCGCCCTTCAGATCGTCGTCGTAGTAATCCTTTTCGTCGTCGTCCTGCGCCGAATCGTCAATCTTCACGTCGATCTTGATCATATAGGCCACCTCCTCCGTATCATAGGGCACGGCATAAAAAAAATCGCCGTTGGGTTTGTCCACCCGAATCATCGAATCGGTGAACCCCAGCGGATATTTCTCCTTCACGGCCTCCTGCATCTCCGGAGTCAGATTGTGAAAACTCGTTACGATATGTTTCTTCGCAGTATTCTGTTTAGCCATGGTAGTGCGTGGAAATTTTCTGCAATTATAAGCAAAATTTGATTATCGCACCACATCTGCAATTTTTTTTTGCATTTTTTTTGATTTTACCCCATCTTCCCGGCAAAATATGTAACTTTACGCACGTTAATTCAAGGTATGATACGCGAACGCATCGAGGAGCTGCGCCGTCAGCTCGATCTGCACAATTTCAAATACTACGTCGAAAATGCGCCCGAAATCTCGGATTTCGAGTTCGATACGATGATGTGCGAACTGCAGGACCTGGAGCGCGAACATCCCGAATATGCCGACCCCAATTCCCCGTCGGTGCGTGTGGGAAGCGACCTCACCGCGGAATTCGCCACCGTACGCCACCGCTACCCGATGCTCTCGCTCGGAAACACCTACTCCCTGGAGGAACTCCACGAATTCATCGAACGCATCGAACGCGAAGCCGGACAGACGGATTACGTCTGCGAACTGAAGTTCGACGGCACGGCCATCTCGCTCACCTATGAGAACGGATGCCTGCTGCGGGCCGTGACGCGCGGCGACGGCGTCGCGGGCGACGACGTGACGGCCAACGTCCGCACGGTACGCTCCGTACCGCTGCGGCTGCGCGGCAACGACTGGCCCCCCTATTTCGAGATCCGGGGCGAGATCCTCATGCCCTACGCCTCCTTCGACCGGCTCAACGCCGAACGCGAGGCCAACGGCGAAGCGCTCTTCGCCAATCCGCGCAACGCCGCCGCCGGAACCCTCAAACAACAGGCCTCGGCCGTTGTGGCGCGTCGCGGACTCGACTGTACGCTCTACCAGTTGGCCGGCGACAATCTGCCGTTCAAAACCCACTGGGAAAGTCTCCAGAAGGCCCGAGAATGGGGATTCAAGGTCTCCGACCGGATGCGCATCTGCCACAGCGTCCCCGAGATCGACGACTTCATCCGCTATTGGGACACGGCACGCCACGAACTGCCCTTCCCGACCGACGGCGTGGTGATCAAGGTCAACGACTTCGCCGTGCGGCGCCAGCTGGGATTTACGGCCAAGGCCCCGAAATGGGCCGTAGCCTACAAGTTCAAGGCCGAGCAGGCCCTCACGCGCATCGACAGCATCTCGTTCCAGGTCGGACGCACCGGGGCCATCACGCCGGTAGCCAATCTCGAACCGGTGCTGCTGGCCGGAACCACCGTGCGGCGCGCCACGCTCCACAACGCCGAACAGATGGCCCTGCTGGACATCCGCCCCGGAGACTGGGTCTATGTCGAAAAGGGCGGCGAGATCATTCCCAAAATCACCGGAGTCGATCTCTCGCAACGCCCGGCCGACAGCCTCCCGTTCTCCTATATCACCCACTGCCCCGAATGCGGAACGCCGCTCGTGCGCTACGAGGGTGAGGCCAAGCACTACTGCCCGAACCAGAGCGGCTGCCGCCCTCAGATCATCGGACGCATCATCCACTTCATCCGCCGCAAGGCCCTCGACATCGAAGGGCTGGGCGAGGAGACCGTCGAACTGCTCTACGACAACTCCCTGGTGCGCACCGTCGCCGATCTCTACGACCTGCGTGCCGAACAGCTCTCTCCCCTGCCCCGTCTGGGCGAGAAGTCGGCCGAGAACATCATCCGCTCGATCGAGCACTCGAAAGAGGTGCCCTTTGCGCGGGTACTCTTCGGACTGGGAATCCGCTTCGTGGGCGAAACCACGGCAAAGTACCTGGCCGAACATTTCCGCACGCTCGATGCCGTGATGCAGGCCACGCGCGAAGAGCTGGTCGAAGCCGACGAGGTCGGAGAACGCATCGCCGATGCCATCCGCGAATACTTCGCCGACGAAACGAACCTCGACATCATCCGCCGTCTGCGTGCCGCCGGACTCCAATTCGAAGCCGCGGCCCGCGAACTGGCCTCGGAGGCGCTCGCCGGGAAGAGTTTCGTGGTGTCGGGACGCTTCTCGCGCAGCCGCGACGAGATGAAGGCCCTGATCGAGGCCCACGGCGGGAAGAACCTTGCGGCCGTCTCGGGCAGCGTGGACTACATCGTCGCCGGAGAGAAGATGGGTCCCGCCAAGCTCAAAAAGGCCGAGAAATTAGGTATCCGGATCCTCTCCGAGGAGGAGTTTTTCCGGATGATCGGAGGAAGCGGCGCCCCGGCCGCCGCGGAAGAAGAACCGGACCCGGAGACCGCCGCGACGCAAACCGGGACTCCCGTTCCAAAGGCCGAAGAGGCGGAGCCCCGACAGGGCGAACTCTTCTGAGCCCCGGACCGCAACGCCCGACAAACGACAACGAAGCATCAATCAAAAAACGGAAAGATATGTTACAACACAAACTCGCAGGCGTAGGCGCCGCCATGATCACCCCCTTCACACAGGACGGACGAGTCGATTACGAAGCCCTGGCCCGGATGGTCGACTACGTGATCGAGGGCGGTGTGGACTACATCGTCGCCCTCGGCACCACGGCCGAGACCCCCACGCTCTACATGCCCGAACGGGCCGTGATCGCCATGTTCATCACCAACCAGATCGCCGGGCGCGTACCGCTGGTGATGGGTTGCGGCGGCAACTCCACCTCGGAGGTGCTGGATCAGCTGCGTGAATTCGACCTGCGGGGCGCCGACGCCATCCTGAGCGTGACACCTTACTATAACAAACCCTCGCAGGAGGGACTCTTCCAGCACTTCCGCACCGTCTCGGAGCACTCGCCCCTGCCCGTCATCCTCTACAACATCCCCGGCCGTACGGGCGTCAACATGACGGCCGAAACCACCCTGCGCTGTGCCCGCGAACTCAAGAACGTCATCGGCGTGAAGGAGGCTTCGGGAAACATCGAGCAGATGCAGCAGATCCTGGACCGGCGTCCCGAAGGATTCCTCGTCCTCTCGGGCGACGACGGTATCACCATCGAACTGATGCGGCGCGGCGGCGACGGTGTGATCTCCGTGGCCGCGAATGCCTTCCCCCAACGCTTCATGAGCTGCATCAACCACGCCAAAGAGGGTGATTTCCGCTCCGCAGACCGCGAGTACGAGGCGCTGGACGACGCCGTCAAGGCGCTCTTCGAAGAGGGGAATCCCGTAGGCGTAAAGTGTGCCCTCTCGGTCCTGGGACTGATCGGCGACACGGTGCGGCTACCCCTCGTCCCGGGCTCGGAACGCCTGCGCGAACGATTCAAAAGTCTGATCGAAAAATACGATTTGCGCTGATTTTGCGTTCCTATCGGAAAACGACCGACATGAAACGACTCCTCTTGCTTGCGCTGCTCCTCCCGGTCCTTGCCGCGGCCCGGGTCCCCGACGAAGAGATGATCCTCGACCGGACGCTCGACGCCGAATCCCCGTTCTATTACCCGGCCCTGATGATGCGCTACAACGCCGGAGATGCAACGCTCACCGACGAGGATTACCACTACCTCTATTACGGATTCGCCTACCGCGACGAGTACAAGCCCCTGGCCACGAACCCCGATCTGGACAAGATGCTGCTGATCATGGCCGGCATCGACCCCGACCGTCCGGACGTGGCGACCCTCGAATCGCTCGTTTCACTGGGGACCGATGCCCTGGCCCGGGATCCGTTCAGCCCGAAGGTCCTCAACATGATGTCGTTCGCCTACGGGGCCCTGGGGGACAAGGTGCGCGAAAAGGCCTATGCCGACCGCATGAACGGCGTGATCCGCGCAATCCTCGCCTCGGGGGACGGATTCACGGAGAAGACCCCGCGCCACGTCCTGATGTTCGACCATGCCCTCGATGTCCTGGCCGCCGAGGAGCTCTCCTACGGCAAGGCCCGCATCATCAGCCGCACGGTCGAATTCGTACCGCTGCTGGTGCCCTACGTCGTCGACGGCAAGAAGCGAAAGGGATTCTATTTCGACTTCGGACGCGTCTACTGGAACAAGCCCGAAGGCTATACCTACAAGCGCGACCGCACGTGGCAGTTCAACAACCTCAAACCCCGCACTTACAAATGATTCGGCTCTCCCGCATCCTGTTGTTGACGCTCGGCGTCACGCTGCTGGCCTCCTGCGGCAAGAAAGAGGAGGCGCCTGGCTACACCCCGCCCGCAACGGCCGACCGCTGCGTCGTGCTCTACATGCCGGGGCGGACTCTGAAAGACTTCTACCAACAGAACCTCGACGGAATCTCCCGGGCCGTAAACGCCTCCGTTCCCGGAAACGGCAGGATGCTGGTCTGCTGGCAGCCCTCCAATGCGAGCACGGCCGTGCTCCAGGAGATCTACTACGATACCCGGGAAGGGCGTTGCGAGACGAAGACCCTGAAGGAGTACACCTCCTTCGCCGCGGAGCGCGCGACCGATGTGGCTACCCTGCTTTCCGATGCCATAGAGGCCGCGCCGGCCGAACGATACGGACTCATCATCGGCTGCCACGGCAAGGCCTGGGTTTCGCGCACGAGCGGAAGCCTGTCGATGAACTCCGCCGATCCCCGTCAAAAGGAGCAGGATCCGTGGATCCCGGCCCCGGGGGCGCTGCCGACCCGTTCGTTCGGCGACTCCGGACACGAACTGGAGATCAACGAACTGACCCAGGTTCTCGAGGCCCAGCACGTCCGGTTCGACTACCTGATTTTCGATGCCTGCTTCATGGCCAACATCGAAACGCTCTACGACCTGCGCAATACGGTGGATTACATCGTGGCATCGCCCTGCGAGATCATGGGTGCCGGATTCCCCTACGAGCGCATCACGCCCCACCTGTTTGCCGACCAGACGCCCCGTTCGGCCCTCGAAGCGGCGTGCCTGGAGTTCTGGGACTTCTACGAAAACGACTGGGACACGATCCAGAACAACGAACAGTCGGGCTGCATCTCTCTGGCCGTCACGGCGGAACTGGAGGGACTCGCCACGGCGATGCGCAACGTGAAACAGGGAACACAAAAGAGCTACGACCTGCATACGCTCCAATCCTACGAGGGATTCAACAATCATCTCTTCTTCGATCTGGGCCACTACGTCGAGGAGAGTTGTGCCGATCA